>JABIFK010000274.1 GCA_018650745.1 Candidatus Latescibacterota bacterium
ATCTACTGCCTGAACGGATGCACCTGCTGCGAGTAATCGCTTGATGACTTTGATGCCTGAATTGCGTTTTGCGGCTGTGTGGAGTGGGGTCGATCCGTCGGTAGATTTTTGTGAGACGTCTGCACCTTGTTCTAATAGCCAAGCAACACCACGATCATCTTCATGTGCGGCAAATCCGTGTAGCAACGTACGCCCGTCGTTGTGATTGATGTCCAATCCTAATTGGAGCAGTTTACTGGCCAATTCATAGTGTCCTTTGCCATGTCGCTGAAAATGTCCGACTGCCGCCCATAGGGATTGATAACTCGGTTCTGCACCTCTTTTGATTAAGAGATCAAAAAGAATGGGATCACCGCCCGTCCAGCAGGTGTGCATCAATGGCGTTACATCTTCAAGGCCACCGCAAGTCACGGCTGCATTTATTGGAGCGCCTGCGCCTAACAAGGCTTTGGCGATGTGTTGAAGTTCGGCGGCTTTATTTGGATTTTTTTTGCCTAAAGCAGATGCGCTACAATAGTGGAGTGGGGTTTTGCCCTCTTGGTCTGTTGCTTGGCACTGTTGGGGATCGGATGAGAGGATGCCGTCTACAATGTTTGATCGGCCCGCTGCTGCGGCTGAATGTATGTCTGTTGTTTTGAGAGGGTCTATAAGGAGCTTAACGAGTTCTGTGTGACCGCCACGGGATGCTTGATAGATCATTTCATTGACAGGTGTCGCACCTTGTTCTAATAGATATAGGGCCGCACGTACATGTTGCGGTCCTTTTTTTATGGTCGTAAAGTCTTGCACCACCAAATGAAGGAGAGACGTCGTCGATGGTTTATTAGAATCTTTAAGGTGGGATTTTATTGTATCTAAATGGGCCCGTTTGGCAGCATCTCGGATTTTCACTTTTTAGTGCCCCTAAGCATAAAATTCCAAACGTCCACTCGTTTGGTCCAATATAAACCCTATTGTGAGCTCTCCGTCACATTGGATACATTTGTCTGGCGGATCGATCATAGATATACCTTATGGCGAAATGGATGGGTGTGCTTGTTGGTATCGCGAAAAGAGCTCGGCTTCATGTTCCAAGCCCATTTCGTTTACCATCTGACCAATCGTTAGGCTGGGATCGTTTGACCAAAAGAGCCCAACGTCTTCGCGCTCAGAATAGTGGTATTCCACGCGGTCGCCATAGTGCTCGGTGAATAACGCACCTTTCTGAAGCTTGGGTTGCCAACGTAAGATGGCAAAACTGAGGTCGATTTGGTGGACGAGTATCGGATCGTTTTCGGTTTGCGCGGCGATAAGGCCGTTGGGCGCGAAGAGGGTTGCGTTGTCTCGCCAGGCACTGGAGGCAATGTAATATGGGCCTTGCAAGGCGCGCGCGGCGAGGATGATGGTTTGCGGGGTTTGCGTAGGCCAGGCGAAGTATAACGAGATCGAGCGTGCCGTTGTGGCCTTGTTTGGCAGATTGGTGGGCCATTTGGTCGATGTGATCGCATAGGTCGTTGAGGCGTTTTGAAAGGCCCGGATAATCCTCCCAAAAGCTTTTTAAAAGGGTACCGATGACAACTTTTCGAGGGGGCGTTTCTGATTTGTTGGTGAAGTTTTTCATGTGTGACATATTTCGAATGTTCTATTCCATCTTGTGATGGTTTTTTAAAATAAAGTCGGATGATAAGCAAACTCATGTCGCGTTGTTAGATACTCATTTTTTTAAATTGCCACTCCGGAATGTTGCGGATGATCAACATAATCCATTTCCACATCCACTTTGTGTAGATTACGCTTTTGCCTTTTTGCTGGGCGTTAAAAATATCTTTGGCGACTTCATTGGGTTGGGCTGTCAACTTCTCTGGCAAATCCAAATCTTCGGTCATCTTTGTGGCGACAAACCCGGGTTTGACGGTGAGCACGTGCACGTTGGTTGCGTGGAGCCTGTTTCTGAGACCGGATAAATAAGCCGTGAACCCTGCTTTGGCCGCGCCGTAGATATAATTGTTTTTTCTGCCTCTGTCACCTGCCACTGAGCTGATGCCTACGATAAAGCCGCTTTGGCGTTGTTCAAAATCATCAGCAATAATATTAAAGAGACTTACGATGCCCGTATAGTTTGTGTCTATGGTTTTTTGTGTTTCTGCAAAGTTACTTTGAACGTCTTCTTGTTTGCCCATATATCCCACGGCAGAGATGACACCCACGGGTTTTCCTTCTAAGGCCGCATAAAAAGATGGGTGTGAGGCATAGTCCAAAATATCCAGTTCAATGCATTTTGCCGTTTGTTGGGTACGGATGCTGATGTCACTGGCAAAGGCTTCCAATTCTTGTGATTGTCTGCTTGCAAGATAAAGGTCATATCCATTTTCTGCATAGTGCCGTGCAATTGCTTTGGCCATGTCACTTTTGGCACCTACGATTAATACATAACCCATACTATATCCCTACCCGTCGTGATTGCAGCGAATTGAATGTTTGGTCCATTTTGTATTTTCTTCTTAGGGCTCTGAATTTTCCAATATTTGGATACCCTTGTTCAAATGTTTCTTTGCTGACCCTGACATCCTTCGCCAGATAAATACGGCCCTGATATTTTAGAACGATTTGGTCAAGCCTGTTGAGCAGTTCAAAAAGCCCTTTTTCAATCTTAAAGTCCAATGCCAAACTGTATCCTTCAATGGGAAAGGAAAGATAATTTTCATTGGCGGGGCCATAGAGTTTGAGTACGGCCAAAAAAGAGCCTTTGCCTGAGTGTGATATGGTGGTCATGATTTCATCTAAACCTTCGTAACTCACACTTTTTGGTAAAATGAACTGATACTGAGTGAATCCACCTTTGCCATAAATTCTGTTCCAATTGTCAATGGCATCCAGGGGATAAAAGAAGGCGTCAAAGTCGACTTTTTGTGTAGAGACACCTTTTTGTGTTTTTCCATAATAGAGCCAGTTGAAGGTTTTGATGCTCCAGGTATTGAGAGCAACGGATGGGAAGTTAAAGGGCACATTCATTTTCTTTTTGCTTTGATACGCCAAGTCTCCATCATTGCTAAAGTCACCCACCGTTAAAAGGCTTCTGCCCATTCGTTTGCCTTTGGCCAAGCAATCTATCCACGCAACAGAATAAGGCTTGTCTTTGTATTTTTCAAAAGCTTCAAAGGTTTCTTTGAGGTTTGTTGTTTTGATGGTTGTTTGATCAATGTTTTTTGAGTTGATTTTTTTGAGTGTTATTTTGGCGTCTAATATGATACCGGTTAGCCCCATACCACCGCAGGTGGCATGAAATAAGTCGGTGTTTTCTTGTTTGCTGCACGTGACAATTTCGCCATTGGGCAGCATCAATCTAAATGTATCCAAACATTCACTAAAGCAGCCTGCTACGTGATGATTTTTGCCGTGTACGTCACTGGCAATTGCGCCGCCAACAGTGATCAGTTTTGTGCCGGGTGAGATTTTTAGAAACCAACCTTTGGGTACAAAGATGTCTAATATTTCCGATAACAGGACACCGGCTTGAACGTGTAACAATCCATTGTGTGAATCAAACGCCAAAAAATAATTGCGCGGTTTGGTGTTGATGATGTTGGCGCTTAAGGCACTGTCGCCATAACTTCTGCCATTGCCAAATGGAATCCATTCATCCTGTTCGTCAAGCAGGTCTGGAAGTGTTTTGTTTTGATCAAAGCTGAATACTTTGTTTTGTATTTGGGGATATTTTCCCCAGCTATCTAAGGCCATTGTTCTTTCTTTCAACGCCGCACAGATTTGCGGATCATGTTGGTGTGTTTCACGATTAAAAATTGCTTATTGTTTTTTTAAAAAAGACGCGCAGCATATTCAGTTTTATGTATTTCCCTAAGTTTGTCAATCGTTGTAGATAAAAGTATCTGCGACCCGTTCAGAAAAAGAACGTGCGATGGGTATTGTCAGCTGGAGGAAGCTTTAGGGCGTCCAGACGGTCTTGTATTCAAAAAAGGGTTCAAGTCCTTGTTCCCCATACCGGCGACCGATTCCACTTTGTTTGAAACCTCCCCAGGGAGATCGGGTGCTCAGTACACTGCCCCTGTTTACGACAACCGTTCCCATTTCCAAGCGTTGGGTAAAATACCTCATGCGTTGTGTGTCCTGAGTCCAGAGGGAGGCAATGAGGCCGTAATCTGTTGCATTGGCCAACGTGAGTGCCTCTTCATCAGAGTCGAATTCAAGTATTGATAAGATCGGCCCAAAAATCTCTTCCTGGCAAACAGTGGACGATTGATCAGAAAATTCAATCGCAGTAGGTAAAAAATAACAACCTTCTGCATATTCATCGCCTTGAGGTTGGCTGCCACCAAAGAGCAACGTGCCTTCTTTGTGTCCGAGACGGACATGTTCCTCCATACGCTCGATTGCAGATTTGTTGATTAACAGGCACGGCGCCATTTTTTTGGCCGTCTCATGAAGCCGTTCGATGTATTCATTTTTGATGGATCTGTGAACCAGAATGCGGCTAATTGCCGAACAAGCTTGCCCCGGAAATGCCGATCTTGCTGCCGCTTGTGCCGCTTGTGATAGATTGGCATCCGGAAATACAATCTGCGGGGTTTTGTTGCCCAAGTTGAGTTGGACACGTTTCAGGTCATTGGCTGCTGCTGCCATGATTTTCTTGCCCGTGGATGTGCTGCCAGTAAAGCTGATCATTTTGACATCTGGGTGCGCAACCAGAGCTTTCCCTGCTTCGGGGCCAGAGCCACTAATCACGTTGATCACACCTTCAGGAAATCCTGCCTTGTAAAAGGCTTCCATCGCTTTGGTCGCTTGGGGTGCTTCTTCTTCTGGTGTTTTCAAGATGACCGTATTGCCGGCTACGAGTGCGGGAATAACAGAAAGCAAAGCACCCAGTACGGGTCCATTCCAGGGTGCAAAAACTGCGACCACACCAAGAGGTTCACGAATGACGTAGGTTGTACCTTGATCAGAATGTTCCAAGATTGTGCCCGTTTGATGATCGAGCTTGGAAATGTAATAATTGATGACGGCCGTTGGAAGACCACCAATTCCTCCGGGGCCTGGCAAAACCTTTGCTGCCGATAACTCATCTTCGCTTGCCTGAAGCGCTTCCAAAAATCGCTGGAGAAGCGTTCTCTTTTCTTCTCTGTCGTAGAATTTCCATTCCTTGTAAAACGCTGACTTCGCTGCGATGACCGCTGTGTCAACATCTGCTTCATTCGCATCTGCTACTTCGGCGAATAATTTCCCATCAACAGGGCTGTGTATCGGATAATAATTACCAGAAGCGGGCGGGCACTGCTTCCCCCCAATAAGCAAATTTACTTTTCCAATCGACATACAAATCCGTCCTTTCTTACGTAGCGAATTCTCCTGTTTTGGTTTTACGTGCCGTTTACTGTTTTATCCTTTTTGATTTCAATTTCTAACGTCAATTACACCTTCCACGGGCCAGCATCATGATCGGCAACCCCATTGATGATGCAGGCCCGTGGAAGGTGTATGTGTTTGTTCGGCAACGTGTTGTCTACGAAGTTCTCGCCGACATAAACATGTTAAAGAAGCAGAACTCAGAATGCACCCTTCCATTGCTCAGTGTCGACGAACCACCGCTCCTCGTAGACCTTTATCATATGTAGGCAATCGCGGGCGGTCATCGTCATAATCCCACCTGTTTTCCACGCTTCTCTGTGCACTTCTGGGCGGGCTGCCGGCCACTTTCCGAGCAGGTCGTATCTCCCATTTACCACCTCACCCAAGTCGGGTTTCTCCCAGGACATTTCAACTTCGGGCATCTCGGGTGGGCGTTCCTTTGGCGCCACGGCTTCCAAAATCAATGCTTCCTTTGAACCGAAGTTGTAGCCAAAGTGCCAGCGTAAGCCGCTCCAATAAATCGCTTCTCCGGCTTCTGCTCTGGCCACTTCACCGGACTCGGGATCGTGAATAGACAGCTGACCCTCAAGCACGTAGTAAAGCCTGTGTTGGTCGTAGCGAGGCTTCCATTTCTCCGACCACTTGAAATATTCTCCTGACCGCAAGCTGAACATAAAAGGGGCGATACGCTCGCCTTTGCCGTAGACCCAGTCATACACTTGGTGTGACATTTCGTCACCCCAGAGCACGCGTGTCGCGTCGGCATACCGAATCAACTCAATCTCCCGGTCGAGAATCGTTACTCGTGAGTTACTCTTCTTCGGGGCGGTCATCACAATTCCTCAGTTAAAAGCTGTCTGTATATCATAAGAAAAAAGCAGGGTCTGACGGGTTATTGTTTACGAAAATGATAAACCGATTTTATGATAATAAGCAAAGCATTTAGTCAACAGCCTGTGTGTGGGTGACCACTTTGTCCCAGAGTCACAAAATGGTTCTTCGCCACGTTCAATCTGTTCGATTACTTATTTTTTCCATCTGTTTGTAGATTTCAAAGGCGTTTTTTAATTATTCCCAGACCTCGAGAGCAATCCCGGCACCCTCATGGTACTCCTTCCAGCTGGAAACGGAATTATCCTGGATGGGAACAGTGCCAGACATGATATGATTAAAAAGCTTGGTTTGTATTTCGGTCGCCAGTGACCGGTTCTCGTCAATGACATTGTAATGGCAAAGCGGATCATCTGATACATGATAGAGGGCACAGTGCCCAGGCAGAGTTGCGTGTATATAGTGCCACTCCGCGTCAATATATGAGGCATAATATGCCCCTTTATCATAGCGTTGTGTTCTGTCATTGAAATGTCCGTCTGCGCTCTCGGAGAAAGCCCAGTTCCGTGTAGAATTAAAAAGATTCCTCCCCTCTATGTAATAGGGTGCTTCTATACCTGCGAGCTCAAGGAAGGCAGGCGCCAGGTCAATGTTTTCAGTAAAATCTTGTATGGTATTAGCCGTGCCCTGAGGAGCCTTCCAAAGCAGAGGGACATGCGTTAGGTGCTTAATCGGCAGGTCTGTTTTTCCGAACAGATTAAGATCGCCGCAAAAATCTGCGTGGTCAGAGGTAAATACAAGATGTGTGTTGTCATCTAACCCAGTTTCCTCGAGCACCTGCATGATCCGCCCAACCTGTTCGTCCACAAAACTAATCATACCCAGGTAAAGCGATTTAATATTTTGAATATCCTTCCTGGTCAGTGACTTGTAATTCGCAGCATTATATCTTTCGAGTAATTTCGGGTGCAGGTGTTTTTCAGGATCCTTGAAATCATTGACCGCCAGTTGTTTGTCCTTGTAAATATCATAATGTTTTTGATCGCAGGCATATGGAGGATGGGGATTTTTAAGCCCCAGGTAAAGAAAAAATGGCGAAGCGGATTTGTTTTTAATATAGTCGACCGCCCGTTTTGTGGCGTATGAATCCTGCTGGTATTTCATGTCACCCGCGATGGTTCCGTGTGGCGGTGAAGCCGGCCAGTCACCGTCTTCAATTGTTTCGGGGTCTTGTCTCAGATCCTGGTCGTCCAGGTATCTCTTGTAGGAGGATTCAGGATGTTTGCCCCTGCTGGCTACAATTTTCGAAAAACCTGACGGTTCAGGCTGAAGATGGTTGGCGCCAAAGCTTGTACAGTCATAACCGTTTTCGGAAAGCATTTCAACAAATGTCCGTTCATGGGCGCCAAGGCCGGCCAGGTTATTTAATGATCCGTTACTATGCGGATAACGGCCTGTCCAGAAAGAATTTCGGGAAGGTCCGCACACTGGGGCCTGGGCATAGTGATTTAAAAATACGCTTGAGCGATTTGCAACCTTGTCAAGATTCGGGGTTTCTGCTTCCGGGTGCCCTGAAAAAGAGAGGCTGTCGGCTCGGAGTGAATCAGAAACGATAAAAATGAAACTTGGTTGTGACATTGTTGTTTCCTTGGTTTCGAATTTCTTTGTGCTTTGTCTGAACCTCTGAAATTATTTCTTTGTGTTTTCGTGCACGATTTTTCGGGGTTGAGTGTTTGGGTTATTGCGCCGCGGGTGCCGTGTGTTAGAGGCTGTTGCGATGGGGAGGCTTCGCCCCTATCAGTATCCATTCTGGGCGATAAAGAAGCGTGCGCCATAGACACTGTTTATTCGTTTTTTATCAATGGTTCACTTCTGGATGTGCATCCACTATTCTGGAAAGCGCAAAAACAATATCACTTACTTTTAAGTGCATACCGAAGTCAAACGCAGGTTCAGAGACTATCGCCTGTCCACCTTTCTCGATAAATTCTGTCAGACTCATCTGCTCTTGCTGTAACAAGGTAATATCTGACAAAGATAACAAAAGCAAACCGCGGGTTCCCTGACCAGGCTTTGGGATGTCTTGCGAAGATGCGAGAAAAATTGCACTGGCAGAATCTCCAAATGTCCGAACCATAATGGGGGGTTCACATCCCAATTTTTCAACATCCCAGCTTGTGTTTTTCAGTTGCATTAACCGTGTGTATGTTAAACAGAAATCCCTCGATCGTTAGGGCATATGATACCTTTCACTCCCGATGAAAAACGGTAACTTTTAGGTCAAATATGGAAATATCTTCAACTTGCTATTCTGCTTTCATGGCGGTAATTTCATAACATTCACCCCACAAGTATAGATCAATCTGAAGTCAATATATGGCAATTATTGAAGCACTCCAAGAACTCGAATAATCTATGAAGCTGTCATCAAAAATGAGAGCCGCCATACGGCCATTACTCTGAAGAGCAGGAGGAAAGATCACGATGACCAAGAAGGCAAAGATCGCCGCCATCGGTACCGGCTGGTGGTCCACCTACGCCCACATTCCTACCTTGAAAAACCATCCTGAAGTCGAGCTTGTGGCTTTAGCCGACGTACGTCCTGATGTTTTGGCCAAAGCAGCAGATTACTACGATGTCAAAAAGACATACACGGATTACCGTGAGCTTTTGGCCAATGAGTCCCTGGATGGCGTCACTATTGCTGTCTGGCATGACGCCCATTACGAAGTGGCACGTGTCTGCCTGGAACACAACTTGCACCTGGTCCTGGAAAAGCCGATGGTTTTGCAGGCGGCCGATGCCCGAAACTTGATAGAAATAGCCCGGGAACGAAATCTCGAGATCGTGATGAGCTATCCCTGGAACTATTTGCCTGCGGCCCAACGCGCCCGAGAGGTGCTGCGCTCCGGGGAATTGGGGCCTATCCACTCTATCTCTAAT
>JABIFK010000018.1 GCA_018650745.1 Candidatus Latescibacterota bacterium
CTATTGGGGAACCCCCATCCCCATCATACATTGCCAAGCTTGTGGTACTGTTCCCGTTCCAGAATCGGATTTGCCCGTTCCATTACCCGATATGGAAAACTTCGTTCCCGATGGTCAACCTCCTTTGGCGCGTGCAACAGACTTCGTTAATACATCCTGTCCACAATGTGGTGAACCCGCACAACGCGAGTGTGACACCATGACCGGATTCGTCTGCTCGTCGTGGTATTTCTTGCGCTACACATCGCCACACAATCGCGATCAGATGTTTGACGCCAAAGCCGTGCAAAAATGGTTACCCATTGCAGATTATGTGGGTGGCAAAGAACATAGCGTGGGGCATTTGATGTATGCGCGGTTCATCTGTCACTTTTTGAACGACTTGGGTTTGATCAATTTTACCGAACCCTTCACCCACCTATTCAATCAGGGCGTGGTTGGCAAAAACGGCAGCAAAATGTCTAAGTCACGCGGTAATGTCGTCAGCATTGAAGACATGGTCACACAATACGGCGCCGACACCGCGCGTATGTTTATCCTCTTTGCCACGCCACCCGATCGTGACATGGAATGGAGTGACAAAGGCGTGGCGGGTATCCATCGATTCTTGCACCGCGTCTGGCGAACGATTTCCGAAGTTCAATCGTCACGAGATCAGACGACCAATCAAAAATTGACACGCATCATGCATCAAACAATCCAAGCCGTGACAAAAGACATGGAACGTTGGCAACACAATACCGCTATCAGCCGACTCATGGAATTGACCCATGCCATTCAACAGACACAATCAGATCACACAGACGACACACGTGAAGCATGTGAAACACTCATCTCACTGATCGCCCCATTTGCGCCACATACAGCAGAAGCATTGTGGCAAAAGTTAGGCCACACATCTAGCGTTCACAGAGCACCTTGGCCAAAACATGATCCGAAGTTGGCCGCAGAACAAACCATTAAAATCGCCATTCAGGTAAACGGTAAAAAACGCGATACCATCACAATACCGCGATCATTGGATGAATCAGACATCGTTCAAAAAGCTCAAAACAGCCAGCGTGTTGCAAAATCGTTAACAGATCACACAGTTCAGCAAACCATTTATGTGCCCAATCGATTGGTGAATTTTGTGACGAAAGGAGGCGTTAAAAATGATATACGACACAACCAATCTGAATCCGCCAAAAATATTGTCACAAATTGAAAAAGAAACCACAACTTTGGGATTTAAAATGGCGTCGGAGCCTCAAACGGGTTCATTACTCCGGATGTTGGCGTCGTCCAAGCCGACAGGAAAATTCTTAGAATTGGGAACCGGAACAGGACTCTCGGCCTGTTGGATACTGGAAGGAATGGACCAAGAATCAACATTGGTCACCGTAGAAAATGACGAAACGGTTCTTGCTGTTGCACGACATCATTTAGAGGCCGATAAACGGATATCGATCCAATTATCTGACGGAGAAGATTTCATTGATGGATTAAAGGACCAAACATTTGACTTCATCTTTGCCGATACGTGGCCTGGCAAATTCTATCACTTAGATGAAGCACTTGCGTTATTGGCACCAGGTGGGTTTTACATCATCGATGATCTCTTGCCCCAACCCGCCTGGGCAAGAGATCATGCACCCAAGGTACCCAAGTTGATTGAAACACTCGAAAAACAAACCGATCTGTTTTTGACAAAGTTCCATTGGGCAACGGGCATTATGGTGGCAACAAAACGATCCAAATGATAAATCAAAGTGCTATAAATAAAACCCCTAACGAATGTTTCGTTAGGGGTTTTATCTCAATCACTTAAAAAAAATTATGTCTATTCTTTTGTCTTACCATTTGAATTCAACTTCAAAATGACAGACTCACCATTCTCCTTGGGTATGCGCACCTGTGCCTCTTGCCAATCAAAATCTTCCAATAAGACAGCATCGGGATCATTTGCAACCGCCTGCTCAATTTCTTCGTCTGTCAACTGTCTGAGACGGTCTAAATCCGTCCCATTTTCAGTCACACTCTTCGATGTTTTCCCAATACTTTTTGCGCTCATTTTTACGTGCCACCCTTGCAGAAATAATACGCACACGATCACCGCGCATCGTATAGATTACTGTAATTTCAACATCCTTTAAAAGACCAACAGCCAGGATTCTTGATTCACCATGCCATTGACCACTCAAAAACTCATAAACAGATGATTGAAAAATCTCTTTTGCATCCATAAAGTGGATGCCATGCTTCTCAACATTGATCTGGTTTTTAACTTCATCCCATTCAAATTGCATTGGTTATATTCCCAAAAATATATGCTATTGCAAATATAATTCAAGTCTGTTTCTGCATCCAAAGCATTTACATATTGGTTTTACAACCATCACGGGTGAAAAATATGATCCATCGTTGTTCAAATTTTTCATCGGATCATCAACATACGGCTATGGTTTTTATTGGGTATTGTCCCATAGACAACGTTTTTTAGCTTTGGTTATGACAGAAGATTCATCAAGATTATTTCTATCACGCATAATAAAGCACACCCTATGCCAGATTTTGTGAAACCATATCGCCTTCCCAAGCAATTTCATGAACGTGGTCTAAAATACCATCCAAATTCAATCAACAATTGATTCAGAAATCGCTGTCGAAACCCAAGCCAAAACAACAGGCTCAAATAGGAAGAATAAAAGGTATTGGGCTGGGCGCCCAATACCTTTTATCGTTTAGTTAGGTAAATTTAAAACCATATTTAAGTTGCCTATTTGTCTAACCCGAACATATCTCATTTATTTATTTAATCCTAAGACAATTAATAACAATATCTTAACATTGTGTTAAACTTTCATATACCACTTCGAAAAAAATCTAACATTAGACTTGCATGTGAATGGTTATATGCCTATATTATTGTCACGAGCAATAGATAGACATCTTTTTCATTAAGTAGGTTTTCATCGAACTTACGGAGTATATAAATGGCATTTGCCTTTAATACCAATTCACAGCCACAAGACAAATTCAAATTTGTTGTCGGTTTGCGCTTTGAGTTGTTTTACGCACTCCAAACACTGACATATCGCAACATGCCGGCTTGTGATGATGGCAAGCGTACAAGTATGCATTCGGGGTGGAAGCAAAAAACCCTTAAAAAGCTGCCACAAGTTTTTCACGACAACTTTAAAGCATTGGGTGGATCACCACACTTTTGGCCTGCCATTGCCGATGCATTAGAACACTGCCCCATTGAGGCTTCTTTTGAGGACCTGATCTCTTA
>JABIFK010000309.1 GCA_018650745.1 Candidatus Latescibacterota bacterium
AATCAAACGCCGCCTGAGGCTTTGGCAACAATTGAAGATTCGCTTGAAGATCTGTCGCGATCGGGAATCGGTGCGCGCAGTTTAAAAGTGGGAGATGCCGCCCCTGATTTTTTGTTGCCCAATGCGGTTGGAAAAGATGTGCAGTTGTTTCAATTGCTTAACAATGGGCCTGTGGTTTTGACTTTTTATCGGGGTGGGTGGTGCCCTTTTTGTTCAGCAGAACTTCAGGCATATGAACACGTGTTGGACGAGATTCAAAAATTAGGTGCTATGGTGGCGGCTATTTCGCCACAAACACCTGACAATTCAATGACAACAGCAGAGAAAGAAAATTTGACCATTGAAGTGTTGAGCGATATCCACAATGAAGCCGCACAAAAGTTTGGCATTGTTTATCATGTGCAAGATGAGTTGCAAGCACTGTATGCCGATTTGGGGTTGGATTTGCCTGCCTTTAATGGGGACAGCAGTTTCGATTTGCCGGTGCCTGCGACCTATGTAATTGGGGCAGATGGTGTGATTCAGATGGCATATGTCGATCCCGATTATACACGTCGCATAGATCCAACGGAAGTATTGTCTGTGTTGCGCACGCTTCAAATCGTTGCATGAAACGTTAGTGCTCTGTTCATAATAAGTTTTATGTGTTGGAAAGAATAAAAATGTATTTTGGGGATGCGTAATGGTAAGCCTTTCTAAAGGCGAGAACGTGAAAGCGTTGTCGCCTTTGTTTTTAGGACAAATAAAAACCGACTCTCAAAATCAATGAGAGTCGGTTTTTGGTTTTATGTATGCGGGTTCATTTTTTATGTGACTGTCAATCCGCCATCAACAACAAAGTTGGCGCCTGTGGCGTAACTTGCATCGGGCGTGGCGAGAAAGGTGACCATGGGGGCGATGTCTTCGGGGACTCCAACACGGCCGAGGGGGATGGATTCACGTAAGCGATTGTCGCGACCGTGGGGGTCTGGATGTTGGTCATGGTTGGGTGTTCGTTCGAGAGCGCCGGGGCAGACGCTGTTGCATCGAATACGATGTTCGGCATAGTGAACTGCAATGTGGCGACTTAAGCCAATGAGTCCATGTTTGCCTGACATGTAAGCGACGTTGCGCGACGAACCTGTGAGTGCGGTGATGGATGCCACAATGACAACCGCGCCGCCCGTGTTTTGTTTGACCATTTGTGCCAAGCCATATTTGGTGGTGAGGTACACACCGCGATAATTGATGTCGTGTGTATGATCCCAAACGTCTTCAGGTAGGGTATGTAGATTGGCATCTTCATTGTGCATTTGAATACCCGCATTGGGCACAAGAATGTCGAGGGAGCCAAATTGCTCAACCGTTTGTGCAACGGCGGTTTCGACTTGATCGGCTTTGGAGACGTCGGTGGGAATGCCCATGGCGTTGTGCCCTGCGTCTGTGAGTTCTTTGGCCACTGCATAGACGCCTTCGGCAGGTACGCCAGTGATTGCAATTTTAGCGCCTTCTTTGGCCATGAGGCGTGCTGTTGCTGCGCCAATGCCACTGCCTGCACCTGTAATGAGTGCGACTTTTCCTTCTAATTTACCCATGAGCGTTCCTTTGGTGGTTTGTCTTAATACAAAACTCTGGATCGTATGGTGTGATTAATGTTGCGCAATGCTTTGTTGATGTTGCCGTCATATGATTTGTCTATGTCTGTGATCACATACCCAATGGTTTCATTGGTTTTTAAATATTGTCCGACGATGTTGATGTTGTGATCGGCCAACACTTGGTTGATGCGGGCCAGAATGCCGGGCATGTTTTCGTGGATGTGTATGAGTCTGTGTGCGTTTTCAAGCTTTGGCAGTTGCAGGTTGGGGAAGTTGGCGCTGATAGAGGTGCTGCCCGTATTGATGTAGTCCATGATTTTCTTGGGCACAAACTCCGCAATATTTTCTTGGGCTTCAATGGTGCTGCCGCCGACATGTGGTGACAATATGGTGTTGGGCAAGCCTCGGAGCGCAGATATAAATTCTTCGTCATTACTTTTGGGTTCATCTGGAAAGACATCTACAGCAACACCGGCTACTTTCCCATTTTTTACATTGTTTTTTAGCGCTTCAATGTCGACGATGTGCCCACGACTGAGGTTGATGAAGATCACACTGTCTTTCATTTGGCCAAATTCTTGTTCCCCAATTAAATATTGGTTTTCTTTGCGGCCATCCACGTGCATCGTAACCACATCGGCTTGATTCAGGAGGTCTTTCATTGTGGCACATTTGGTGGCATTGCCTAAGGCCAATTTTTCATCGATGTCGTAATACAAAACTTTAAGACCGAGTGATTCGGCCAAGACAGAAAGCTGGGCACCAATGTTGCCATATCCAACAATACCCAAGGTTTTGCCCCTGATTTCAAAACTGCCTTGAGCCGACTTGTCCCAATGGCCGTTGTGCATGGATATGGATCGGTCAAAAATTTGGCGCATGAGCATGATGATGTTTGCAATGGCGAGTTCGACAACTGAGCGCGTGTTGCTAAATGGCGCATTGAAAACGGCTACGCCTTTGTGGAGGCACGCTTCTAAGTCTATTTGATTGGTGCCAATGCAAAATGCGCCAATAGCAATGAGCCTGTTGGCATGGTCGAGCACTTTTTTTGTGACTTGGGTTTTGGATCGGATGCCCAGTATGGAGACGTTTTTGATTTTTTCGCAGAGTTCGTCTTCATCCAAACCCGCTGGATAAACAGAAACGTTGTACCCTTCTTCTTTCATCAATTCGATGGCTTTGGGGTGAACGCCTTCGAGCAGTAAAACATTGATTCTGTTTTTGGGATACGAGAGGGCCGTGTTCATGTTGTTGAGGTAGAGGAATTCGTCGAGGCTTGGTGTGACATGGTCCGCTTTTTTTAAGACATTGTCGCGTGAGATGTTTTCAGTAAAGACGTAAAATTTATCGGCCAAACCCGCTTCTTTGATTTCATAGTCCGTATACCCATCACCGATCACATAGACATTGCCTTTTAGATCAAGTTGTTTGAGCTGCTCAACTTTGCCTTGGTTTGAAGACAGCACGTTGTTCTTGTCATAACCAACGATGTTGTCGTTGTCGTCAAATTCAAATGTGTTGGCAAAGACATGATCGGCTTTGATGTTATAGTCGGTTACAATGGGAACGATGAAATCTTTAAAGCCGTTGGATAGGATGTAAATTTGTTCTCGGTGGCGATTAAAAAAATCGGTGTTTCTTTTGAATGATGTTGAAACCTGTTTCTTTAATTCTTCCACAAGTTTGGGCAAATGACTTTTATGTGCTTTGAGTAAGACGAGGCGCTGTTCCAACGATTCGCGCAGGGTTTGTGTGCCGTCCATGCCTCGGTCGGTGATGTCTTTGATTTGCTGAAGTCGGTCGTCTTTGTCTTCTGCATTTTGAAGCGCAATTTCGCCTAAGATATCGAGTGCTTCCACTTGTGTGAACGTGCTGTCGAAGTCGATGATGTAATACGTCTCTTTATTTGTTTTCAATGTTTTCATGTATCTTCCTGTGGATCGTTTATTGCAAGCTTGATGTATGAAATCTGTTTATACTTTCTTTTAATAGATATTAATTTTTCAAATTAAACAAAATGTTGGAATTGAAGCAATTTAAATAAAAAAACCGTTCTTGGATTTTGGCCAAAAACGGTTTTTCTAATGCTTTAAAAAGAAGGGTGTATCAAAAAGAGGCGAGGATTGATCCGCGCATTTTTGTATGTAGAGGCAT
This sequence comes from Candidatus Latescibacterota bacterium, assembly GCA_018650745.1. GTDB lineage: Bacteria > Latescibacterota > UBA2968 > UBA2968 > UBA2968 > JABIFK01. The sequence goes on from JABIFK010000309.1 coordinate 3,735, forward strand.
TTTAGGCCGAACGTCGATGTCGCACAGCTGTTACGAGCAAAAAACCGCCTACCAATACAACTGCGCCAATCAGAGAGGATTGCCAAATACGCTGTCCTGGAACAGGGATGCTTTGGCGAAGATGTTGCCACGCGCGTTTGATGGGATTGCGGGACTTGGCTCTGCCCAGAATTTCTTGCAGGAGAATTTCGGGTGCTTCGTG
>JABIFK010000260.1 GCA_018650745.1 Candidatus Latescibacterota bacterium
AAACATCTTGTCGTGAGATTGTTTTTTTTGATGCCGATAATATGATGATGCCTACATTCTTGGCGCAATTACATGAGGCATTGCAGCAAGATGATTCAGCTGCATTTGCATATTGTGACCGCATTAATTTTGGCACAGACGATGTTGCGTGGTATCCGCATCCCATGGGACATATGGTGGTGGGGGCTTTTGACCGAGATCGTTTGCTTGCGAGCAATTATATTGATTTGGCATCTTTAATTCGCCGAGACAGGTTCCCTGGTTTTGATGAAAACTTGCGTCGCTACCAAGATTGGGATATGTGGTTAAACATTGTGCTCAAGCAAGGTGGGCATGGTTGTTATGTGCCCGAACCCCTTTTTCGATATCGGGTTCATGGTAACAATGTGAGTCGGCGAGAAAAAAGAGATCTGGCTCTGTGGACCATTCGCAAAAAATATCGCATTGGATGGGGGCGAATTCCCGTGTTGCGGCATAGTTATTGGCTCTATGGTGTGGCAGGAAGGATCAAGCGGCGTTTTGGGCGTTGATTCTATTTTGTCCCATCAACTAAAGAAGCGCAACATCATACCAGATGTTGCGCTTCTTTAGTTGATGGTGGTTCTATTTAGAAACCGAGGAATTTAAGAAATTTCTTTTTGCCACCTCTTGGTTTCTTTTTATTCCATCCTTCGAGTTTTTCAAAATAAGGATCTTCCTCTTTTTCTTCCCAGTCTGCAAGTGCTTTGATTTCTGTCAAACTGTTTTCACCGTCTAATTCGTAGGGGCACTCAACGGATTGACTGATGCTGAGCAACTCTATGTCGCCGTCGGCACCCATCTCGAGGTCAAAGGGGTAGCGTCGACAGGTGACGGGACGATGTTCGTAGATGGTACAAAGTTCATCATCGCCAAGGTATTGACAGCCTGCTTCTGTACGCTTTAGCCCCATGATCCGGCGCCCTGATTTGAGGCGAATCCATCCCGGTTGGCTCTTTTCCCAAGCAATTTCGCTGGGTTTATAGAAATCGACAATTTTGTGTGCAGGTTGTCTGGTATGTGCTTGAACTCGGCGTATGTCTTCGTCTGTTACCAAGACGATCGGCTCACGGCAACAGTTGCCACAGCACGTGCATCGAAAGCTCAACAATTTTTTCCAATCTTCGGCCATTTGGACTCCTTCATAATTGTTACTTCGTATCATCATTCAGTGGAAACATATGCTTAGATGATATGTCTGTCAAGTTTGGTGTTGTTGTGTGTGATTTTGTCTTTTACATCCTGCAATCTGTGCGTTATATTGACGTTTTGTTGATTGGCTTTTGGGGCCGGTGGTGGTTGATTGGAGCACTTTTGGATAGTATGACCTTGTTGTTGGCGCTGGGTGGTTTTTTGGTAGGGGTAATGCGGGCAGGGTTTGGTGGAGGAGTGGGTGTTGTTGCGGCCCCGATTATGGCACTCGTGATTCCTGCAAAACTGACATTAGGGGTGATTTTGCCATTGTCTTTGGCTACTGATGTGATTAGTGTGCGCTATTATTGGGGGCATTGGGTTGGGCAACATGTGCGAGCTTTGTTGCCCGGAATGATTGTGGGTGTGTTGTTGGGGGGGGGGATTTTGGATGTTATACCCGAAGAATGGTTTCGTCGGATATTGGGTGCTTTGGCTTGTGTTTTTGCTTTTTTACAGGTTTTTAAAGACAGAATTTTAAGTGATGTAAAGCCTTTGGGTTTTGGCGCGCGCGTGGGTGTGGGCATTGTATTGGGTGTTGTTTCGTCTCTCGTTCATGCTGGTGGCGTTGTGTTGATGCTCTATTTATTGCCCCAAGGGTTAAGCGGTCGAACATTTGTTGCTACGGCTTGGTTGTTTGGTGTTATTTTGAATGCAATGAAGTTGGTTTTGTACCTGTCTTTGGGGATCATCAATTCACAAAGTTTAATGATGGATGTTTGGTTATTGCCCGTTTTGGCTTTGGGAGCATTGGTGGGTATTGTGATGAACAAGCATTTATCACCTTTATGGTTTAATCGCATTGTGTTGGTTTTGGTGTTGGGCATTGGTTTTAAGTTAATGGTTTCTTGAGAGGTATTTTTGGGCGAAAAAATTGGTATTGCAATGATCGGTTGTGGTCAAATAGCCGAAGCACATTTAAAAGCGATACAAGCCATCGACGGCGCTTGGCTTGTGTGGTGCATTGATGTTGTTGAAGCACAAGCTCAATCTGCTGCTGAGCGATATGGGGGCGCACATTGGGGAACAGATTATGATGCTGCGTTGACAGATGATGCGGTTGATGCTGTGGTCCTTTGTTTGCCTCATGATTTGCATCTGTCTTTTTCTGTGCGGGCAAGTGAGGCGGGCAAACATGTGCTGGTTGAAAAACCGATGGCATTAAATGAGGCTGAAGCACTGGAAATGGTGCGTGCAGCTGATCGAGCAGGTAAGCAACTGTCGGTGGGCCAATCGACACGGTTTATGCCCACCTTTCAAGAAGCCAAAAGGGTTATGGGTTCTGGGCGTATAGGACGGGTCTTGAATGTCATTCATCAACGCCTGTTTCTGGTTGAAAAAGTATCTACAGATTGGCGCCGGTCTATGGATGCTTGCGGTGGGTTGTATTTGCCGTTGTTTGGTAGCCACGATGTGGATGCTATTTTGTGGTTGTTAAATGACCAACCTTCGTATGTTTGGGGAAGTGTAAGAGCGTGTGGCAAAGCATCGGGGGGAGACAGTGATGGCGTTGTTGGATTGGGGTTTTTAGATGGTAAGGTCGCGTCATTGGCTTTTTCTGTACAAAGCAAACGCGTGAGAACGGAAACGGTTTTTGTGGGTGAAGAGGCCACGTTGACCATTCGTAGAGATAAGTTGTTGTTGGATGATGAGGTATTAGAAATTACGGACAGTGAGAAACCCTTCGTATTACAATTAAGACAATTCGTGGATGCTTTATTAGCAGGCAAACCAACACCAACACAAGGAACTGAAGTTCTTCGTGTTATGCGAACGTTGGATCTGGTAAAACAAGCATCTGAGAATGGCACCCAAATGGTATTTTAATGGTTATGAGCGATCCTGTTGTTGACATATCTGATCAGGCAGATACGGAATCTGATCACTTTTGGACTGCGTCTAATGCCGTGAGCTTGTTGCGTATTGTGCTTACGTTGCCCGCTGTTTGGCTCATGGTACTTGGTCCCGAGTATGTGTGGCCTACATTTGTTATTGTGGTCATCATGATTCTCAGCGATATGCTAGATGGGTATTTGGCAAGGCGTTGGAATGAGATTACCCGCTGGGGTAAGGTTTTAGACCCCTTGGCAGACAAGGTTGCGATTGGTGCCATTACTATTGCAATGGTTCTTTTTAAAGGCTTGCCTTTTTGGGTTGTGGCAGCCGTGTTGGTGCGCGATGGGTTGATTCTTATTGCCAGCCTTTTTTTGGTGGGCAGACGAGATGTGGTCGTCTCTTCTAATATTTGGGGCAAGTTGACAACGTTGTTGATGAGTTTGTTGTTGGTGTCATTTTTGGTGGATCTGGATTTTATCAAACCATTTTTGCTGTGGACTTGTGGTGGGTTGTTATTTGTGTCGTGGCTCAGTTATTTGTTTGACTTTATTCAAATTATGAGAAGGCCATAGAATTTGGGGTTCTTGTGCTTATTAGTGTCATAATTCCGGCCTTGAATGAAGCGGACTCTATTCAAGCTTGCTTGGCCCAATTCGATCAACAAGACGACCTTGAAGTGTTGGTTGTTGATGGAGGCAGCACGGATGGCACACTTGGCCTGGTTGAATCTTCTGATATTGGGAGGTGCATCACTGCGCCTGAGCCGGGTCGAGCGATGCAAATGAATTTTGGGGCACAGCAGGCCACGGGCGATGTGTTGTTGTTTTTGCACGCAGATACTTTTTTGCCGCTTGAAGGCTTGGATTTGATACGACAAACCTTGGTTTCAGATGATGTTGTAGGCGGGCGTTTTGAATTGGGGTTGGCCGAATCGAATATTGGGTTTCGGTTGATCGCTTATATGAGTACCTTGCGATCGCGATATCTGGGCATTACGTATGGCGACCAAGGTATTTTTGTGCGGCGTGAAATCTTTGATAGTGTGCGTGGGTATCCTCTACTGCTATTGTTTGAAGACTCAGAATTTTGCACCTTGGTCGCGCGGCGAGGGACGTTTGTTATGCTGCCCGCTCAAGTTCGCAGTTCTACGCGGCGCTGGCACAAATGGGGTGTGGCAAGAACGGTGATTTGGATGTGGTTGTTGCGCGTGTTGTTTACATGTGGTGTTTCGGATAAGACCTTGTGTCGTTGGTATCGCGCGGTGCGATAAGGTCAGTGGATCTACAACTTGAAGGGCATATATGCACTATCGTACATTTGGGAAAACGGGATGGCAGGTTAGTGAAATAGGTTTGGGTGGTTCTTGGTTTTATGGACGTCCCGAGATGGGTTTGAAACCTGCATCGCACGGTATTGCAGTTGTTGAGCGCGCATTGGAGTTGGGGGTTAATTATTTTGACACCGCACCATTGTATGGGCGAGGGCGCAGCGAAGAGATCTTGGGCGTTGCATTAAGTGGCGTGACCGAACCGTATTATTTGGCTACAAAAGTGGGATATTTCCCCGAGCCGTTCGATTATACAAGAGATGCAGTGTGGCGCAGTTTGGATGCCAGCTTAAAACGTTTGAATCGAGACCATGTGAACTTGCTGCAAATACATGAAGCAGAAAAAGCCGGTTGGGAGGGTTTGTTTGCTCGGGATCGAACGATTGAGACCCTATTGGATATTCAGTCGCAAGGTATTTGTGATTTTATTGGGTTGACGGGGTCAGACCTCAACTTGATGTCACGCACGCTTAAAGAGACGGATGCATTTGCATCGGTGATTACATTTTGCAAGTATGACTTGTTGACCCAAGAAGCGACAGAAGAATTGGTTCCTACTGCCGCTGATGGGGATGTTGCAGTTATTTGTGCATCTCCTTTGCACGCAGGGCTTTTGGGATCTAAGCGTGATCACTGGAAAAGTTTGGGACGTTTTCCTGATCTGTATGGCAGACTGGATAAAGTAACCACAATGTTAAACAATGAACCCGAAGAGATGACACGCGTTGCTTTGCGGTATCTGTTATCTGACAATCGTGTCAAAATGTTGTTGTCGGGCGTTTCTGATATTGGAGAATTAGAAGATTGTGTGGCTGTTTCTGACGGGCAATATTTATCGGATGAGTTGGTAGCCGAAATTGAAGGGATGTCACTATGAGTGGATTGAGATTGGGGTTTATTGGTTTGGGGCATATTACCCAAAATGCGCATTTGGCGCCTTTGTCGGAGCTGGTTGAATCGGGGGATGTTGTATTTCAGGCCTTTTGTGATGTGCATGAAGAGACCGCATCTGAGCAAGCAAAAAAGTGGGGTGCGAAGTCGGTGTATACAGATTATCGGGCGATGTTTGATGCTGAGGAATTGGATGCTGTTTATCTGTGTATTCCGCCAACGTTACACACCGATGTGGAATTGATTGCGGCAGAAAAAGGGATTGCCTTGTTTGTTGAAAAACCCCAGACACTCGATGTGCAGCAGGCCGTAGAATATCGTGATGCGATTGAAGCTGCAGGTATCGTGGCGCAAGTTGGTTTTATGAGTCGGTATTATCCCGCTTCTGAAAAGGTGTGTGAATTACTTGAAGGACTTACCCCACGCCATGCACAAGTTCAGCTGTTTTATAGTGGCAAACATGTACGTTTGTGGACGAGTCGTATGGAATTGTGTGGCGGTTCTTTTGTTGAAAACACCATCCACATGGTTGATCTTTTGCGATTTTTCTTAGGGGATATTTCGGCGGTATCGGCGTTTTATTTTGATCGTAAGTCTGGAGAGGGTCCTGAGCCCATTAATATGCCCCATGTATATAATGTGAATTATCAATTTGCCCGTGGGGCAGTGGCCAATGCCACCACGTCGCGCGTGTTGACAAATGTGCCGTATCAAAGACGAACGCTAACGGTTGTTGCAGATGACACATTGATTGATTGGTCTACCCAAGATGTTTCGGTGAATGGAGAAATTGTTGCACAATGGGATGATCGCCCGAATGCGTTTGCGCTTCAGGCGCGTGCATTTGTTGATGCGGTTAAAAAGAGTGACCCCAAAAGTGTCAGAAGCCCTTATTCAGAAGCTTTGAATAGTTTAACGGCTGTATTGGGTGCCAATGTGTCTGCGGCACAAGGTGGCGAGCGTGTTGTCTTGGACGACATGATTCAAGGCAAAGTGGTATGGACACCAAAGGAGGTTGCATGACCGCATTGGAATTGGTAACGCGCTTCCCTGAGATTCCGGCTGATTTGCATGCGGAACCTATTTTGGAACAATTTGCAACTGTGTTTGATGGGCTATTGAGCCAAGCCAGTAAACCGAGTGCCTGTACAACGGATCATACTGCAGTGCATAAGTATTATTTGAAACTGGTCGGGCCTATGGATATTTATCGATATGGTTTGTTTACCCGTGAACGTGTATTATCTGAAATCCAAAAACTATTGGACACACAGCACCAAAACCCCGATACTTTTGCAGCGGTGTTATTGGCTGAGGGATAGGAGTCGTTTTGGATTTGCATTTTGCCAGTATTGCAGAATTGGGGCAATTGTACCGTTCGGGTGACGTGTCTCCCGTTGAGGTTGTTCGATGTTTCTTAGAGCGCATTCAGCAACACAATGGACAGATGAGGGCATATCTTACGGTAACGTGTGAACGGGCAATTGCACAAGCAAAAGCCGCTGAGAAGATGTTGCGATCTGGTGTGGACTTGGGACCTTTGCACGGTATTCCAATTGCCTTGAAGGATCTTTTCCATACTGCAGGTGTGCGTACCACATCTGGCTCCAAAGTGTTCGATGACTTTGTGCCAAAAACATCAGCCACTGTCGCCCATAAATTGGAGCAAGCTGGTACCATTTTGTTGGGCAAAGCAAATATGGTGGAATTGGCGTTTGGGCCTTATGGAATCAACCCATTGTATGGCACGCCACCAAATCCTTGGGATTTGGAACGGGTGCCTGGTGGGTCAAGCAGTGGTTCGGGTGTGGCGGTTGCTGCGGGGCTGGCCACAGTTGCGCTGGGGACGGATACGGGCGGGTCCATTCGTATCCCTGCCTCCTTTTGTGGTATTGTTGGTCTAAAGCCAACTTTGGCGCGTGTGAGTCGAGCAGGTGTGACGCCCCTGTCTTGGACATTGGACAGTGTGGGGCCCATGACGCGAACGGTTGAAGATGCCGCGTTGGTTTTTGAAGCTATTGCGGGCAGCGATTTGAATGATTCTGTTACGTTGTGTCAGCCGTCAATGGATGTGATATCCGATTTGTACAACGATGTGAGTGGGATGCGAATTGGGTTTGTTCGTGACCCTTTCTGTGATCACGCCGATGCGGAAGTTGTGTCGGCTATTGAAGCCGCATCACATGTTTTGACTGGTTTAGGTGTTCAGGTTGTTGAAATGGATTTTCCGGAAGCACGCGAAGAATTAGATGATGAATTGGACGGACGGGGCAGTTCGTTGATTATGCCAGTAGAAGGCTTTGCATCTCATCGTGATTTGATTGCGGGTCAGGGCGATATGATGGATGCGCGAATTCGAGATCGTATTGCGCATGGCAATACCTTTTCTGCCGTTGACTATGCTTTGGTTTTGCAGAAGCGTGAAATATTAATGGCGCGGGCTCAAAAAACCATGTGTCATCTAGACGCTCTAATATGCCCAACCCTATTGACCGTGGCGCCACGTACATCTGAAGTGGGGACGGCTCCTGCACGACTGACCACGCGATTGGTCAATTTTTTAAATCTGTGTGCCGTTTCAGTACCTTGCGGTTGGTCTTTGGACGGATTGCCCATCGGTCTGCAGATTATAGGAAAGCCTTTTGATGAAGGATCTGTCTTGCGTTTGGCATATGCTTATGAAAAAGCAACTTTGTGTCACAATAAACATCCAGATGGTTTTTAAGGGGTATGATTATGGCGACGATTTTGATCGCATGCTCTCATTTGGGCGAGCTTGAACGTATTGCCGATATTATGGCTTTGGATGGCCATATATGTCTGCGCTGCCCAGATGGGCAAGCTGTGCGAGAAACGCTCAAAGAATCTCGCCCTGATTTGGTCATTACGGATGTTGATTTGCCAGGTTTAGATGCATTTGATTTGGTGCGACTCTTAGAAGATGTTTCAAATGGGCAGGGCATTCCCCTGATTATTGGGCACGCGGGCATTGATACAGACGTCCCATCTACGCCTCAACCTGGGTTTTTTTGGATGGGTCATGCTACGAGCTCAGATGATTTGGCAGAGATAGTAAAAACGCGTTTAGAAATGGGAGTACAGGAGCGTGTCAGTGGCCATATCTTGATTGTTGATGATGACAAAGAATTACGAGAACTTGTGTCTCGGCGCTTGCAAATGGCGGGTTATCGAACAAGTGTGGCTTTTGATGGTGAAGATGGTTTGGTCAGCATGGAGCAAAACCCTGATTTGGTTTTGACCGATGTGGATATGCCCCGATTGGATGGGTTTGGTTTTTTGGCGCAATTACGGGCTCTTCCGCAATATCGACAAGTGCCTGTTATTATTATGACAGCGCACGCCGGACGTGGTGAAGATGCTGCACGTGGTTTGCAGTTGGGAGCAAATGATTATGTGCGCAAACCTTTTCATTGGGAAGAATTGTTGGCACGGGTCCATACGCAACTGCGTGTAAGGGAAGCACACCGTTTGACAGTCGAAAAACAGAGAGATCTTGCTGTTATTGAATTGGCAGGGGCTGCTGCTCATGAAATCAACAACCCTTTGGCGGTGGTGATGGCACGCCTTGAATTAATGCTTGAACGTTTGGATTCATCAAATTCGGTTTATGAAGATGTGGTTAAATTGAATCATCTGCTTGAACGTATTGCTGATATTGTAAAAAAAATGAGTCATGTTCGCCGGTATCAAGTTAGGCACTATTGTGGTGGCGTGAATATTGTCGACTTGGATGGCGCTTCTGAAGATTAACTGTGGTATGGGTGCAATATTGTGCTGACCCAGTGATGCTTGTCTGGGTATGATATAAATATTGGTTGGTATGTGTATTTTTTAGCGAGGTATGGTATGATACGACGCGAATTTATGAAGACCGCAGGGGCCGTTGCCCTGGGTTTTGCGGGAATGCATCACTTTTTGAATGATTGGCAACGGGGCGAAGCTTTTGCTGCCACCTCTCGATATGGTGACTTGGTGACAGATCCGGAGGGGTTGTTAAGTTTACCGAAAGGGTTTACGTATCAAATTATCTCCCAAAAAGGTGAAGAAATGGGTGATGGTTTGATGGTGCCTGCACTACACGATGGTATGGCAGCTTTTCAGGGGTCTGGTAACAAAACCATTATTATCCGAAATCACGAAGTAAATATTGGTTCCAAAGGGGGGCCTTTTGGCGATGATTATTCTCGGTTGAAGAAGGTTGATGCCAAGAAAATTTATGATAAAACAAAAAAGAACAAGCCCTGTGGCGGGGGAACCACCACGCTGGTTTATGATACCAAGAAACAGAAATTAGAACGGCATTTTATGAGCCTAGCAGGAACGGTGCGAAATTGTGCTGGTGGGCCTACACCTTGGAATTCTTGGATAAGCAGCGAAGAGTCTGTTGTGCGGAAGGGCGGCAATGCCTTGCAAGATCATGGCTATAACTTTGAAGTACCAGCGAAAGAGAAAGTTGGCTTGGTAGATCCAATACCTCTCAAAGCAATGGGACGGTTTAACCATGAGGCAATTGCGGTAGATCCCAAATCGGGTGTGGTCTACCAAACAGAAGACCGTGGCGATGGGCTTATTTATCGCTTTATTCCCAAAAGCCCAGGCAAGTTGGTGCGTGGTGGACGTTTGCAAGCCTTAATGATTCGTGACGAAAAACGTGTAGATACACGCAATTGGGATGATAAATTGGTTACTGTTCCGGTGGGACACCGCTTAGAAGTTGAGTGGGTTGATTTAGAAAATGTTGAATCTCCTGATGATGATTTGCGATTTCAAGGATTTGGCAAAGGTGCGGCCGTTTTTGCACGGGGAGAGGGTGTTTGGTATGGTAATGATACGGTTTATTTTGCCTGTACAAATGGCGGACAAAAAAAGAAAGGCCAGATTTGGAAGTATACACCCAGCCCTGTAGAGGGTACTGCCGATGAATTATCACAACCTGGGCATTTGGAATTGTTCTGTGAGCCCAATGATGGCAAATTGTTAGAAAATGCCGACAATTTGACCATTGCGCCTTGGGGGGATGTGATGGTGTGTGAAGACGGAAAAAATGACGATCGTTTGGTGGGTATTACACCTCAAGGACAGGCCTATACCTTTGCGCACAATATCAAAAACAGTTCAGAGTTAACGGGGGTTGTGTTTTCACCTGATGGAACAACCATGTTTGTAAATGTTCAATCTTTGGGATATACGCTGGCAGTTACAGGACCTTGGTAGACACCCTTGTTATGGTCTCAATATGTGGGTTGGGTATGTGATGTTTCTTACAGAGAAAGCGCGAAGTATATTTCAAAACAAGAATTTCAGATTGTTTTAGGTATGGGGTAATTGTTGACAGTTTGCATCTAATTTTTTAGGTTTAACAATATGCATAATAACAGGTAGGCGGGTACGAATCACTTCCATTTTTTTTATGGGGTTTCTGTATGGATTGGATGTATCCGGTTCTGATTTTGGGATTTGGTGCTTTTTGTTTTCAGATTTTTGCTGTTTTTAGAAAGCAAGCTGCTCTTTTGCAACCCACGGTTGAACAATTAGAGGCCAGCCGTGCAAATGTTGAAAAGCAAATTCAAGAGAGCGAGCAAGTCACAGAAGAAAGTTTGAAGCGCATCGAAAGTCTCAAAAACGAGTTGGCCAATTTAGACGATCAAAGAAAACAGCTTCAGGAGCAATTAAACCCTAAAGAAATGATTTTGATTGATTCGGGTGATTTTTTGATGGGTGATGAAGATGGCTCCCGAGATGAACAGCCTCAGCGAACGGGATTGCTCAATGCATATTGGATTGATCGTTATCCGGTGACCAACCAAGAATATAAGATGTTTGTGGATGTTACTGGGCATCGGCGCCCCCCTCACTGGACGAGTGGGACCTATCCACTGGAACAAGCAAGTCATCCGGTGACCAATATCAGTTGGCAAGATGCTGAAGAATATGCAGAATGGGTAGGCAAACGTTTACCCTCAGAATCTGAGTGGGAAAAAGCTGCTCGAGGTACGCTGGGGCAAACATATTCTTGGGGAGATGCTTTCAGAAAAGACAATGTAAATTCGACCAATGATTATGGTGGTACGACACCTATAGATCAGTTTCCTGGCGGTGCCAGTCCTTATGGTGTGATGGATATGTGTGGTAATGTTCAGGAATGGGGTTCGGATTGGTATTATGATGATTATTATAAGACG
>JABIFK010000627.1 GCA_018650745.1 Candidatus Latescibacterota bacterium
CCCAAAATACGATCGATCTCCTCTTTTCGCGCAGAAAGCATCAACACCGGCACAGAGGCCAGTTCAGGGTCGTGTTTTAAACGTCGACACACCTCTAACCCATCAATACCCGGCAAGCCCAAATCAAGGAGGATCAGATCTGGGTGTTCTTGTCGAGCCAATGCCATCACTTCTTCGCCTTCTGCCACACACACCACATCAAAGCCTTCCTTTTTAAGGCTATGCGAAATAAGTGCTTGATAATCGGCTTGATCTTCAACAGCCAATATTTTTGGACTTGTATCTCGTATCATAACACATCCAAGTTAGGGCGTATTTTGACCTAACAAATCGAATGGATTCGCAACGCTTGATGCAATATTTGACAGATGCGCGCTGATGCGACGTAAATATTGTGCACAACTGCTGCACACCACATCTTCACAGCCACCTTTAGCCTGTTGCAAGAGTGCATCTTGAATTTCTTGGGTTTTATCTTTTACAGTAGAACTTTGAGCCATCACACTGCGTGCTTCTTCTGCATCACCTTCTTGAATGGCCTTTAGTGCTTGCTCAAACATGGGTGAGATCATGTCTCTCACGTGGCCACACGCCTGAACCTGTGCATGCTGTGAAAAAGTGTCTGTTCGCCACTTTGATAAATACAACAAACTCTTGTTGTAATCGCCAATACGTTCTGCATCGTGTACGACACTGACCAAAGCCAATGCCGAAGGCAAATCTTGATCGGGCTTCATCATAATGTGTTGGAACACCAAACGGCGCACCATACGTTCGCCCATATCTATATTTTCATCTTTTTCCACCACATCAATCGACGGATCTTGACCTTCTAACAATGCACCGCACGCTGCCGCAAACATCTTTTCACTTTCCACGATCATCCGGCAGGCTTCATCAATGGCATCATTGAGCAACCCAGCATCTTTATCACCCAATAATTTCTCAAACATACCTACCTCCAAATAAAAACGACCAGCCCAGGTATAATATAAAATACCAAAACCAGGTAAAGTATCGCAAGACCACGTGCTTTGCTCGTTAACTCTGCCAATGCACGCGCCATACGTAAAGGAATATTTCGAATATATTGGATCGGATAAACCAATACAATGCCGCTCAAATTAAAAAACAAATGTGCAAAAGCGACAGTACATGCAGCCGGACTACCTGTTGAAAATGCAGCCAAGAGTGCAGTAACGGTTGTACCGATATTGGCCCCTAAAGTATAGGGAAATACCTTCTCCAACGTCAAAATGCCAGCTCCCACCAAAGGAATAACCAATGAGGTTGTAATGGAGCTGCTTTGCACCATAATGGTCAAAACAATGCCAAAAGCCATCGCCTGCAAAGCACCACCAAACATATATTGGTTCAACACGCGTTCGGCACGCGAAATAACCAAACTCTTAGCCAGCACCACCAAATAACGCAGCGCCAAAAACATCATCGCCAAAGATACAATCAATACCAACCAAGGCTGCTGCCCCAACAAATCTGTCAATCCCACAATGGCAGGTTTGGTCACCAACTTAAGCGGGCTGGCAAAATGCAACCCACCAACATTTTCAAAGCCATGCTCAATAAACGTGGCCACATGCCTCAAATAACCAAAAGCCAGCTCAATAGGAAACAATATTAAAACGGCGATCAAATTAAAAAAATCGTGTACCGTTGCACCAGCCAAAGCACGTTTGAATTCTTCGGGGCGTGTGATATGCCCCATAGAAACCAACGTATTGGTCACGCTGGTTCCAATATTGGCCCCCATAATGATGGGAATGGCCCCTTCTATCGTTAAAGAACCAGCCGCCAAAAGCCCCACAGTAATAGACGTGGTGGTTGACGAGCTTTGAACCAGTGTGGTGGCCAAAATACCCGTAAACAAACCCACGAGGGGATTGGCCGTCATAGTCATCAATTGATTGGCAACACCTTTACCAAAAATCTTAAAAGCAGCGCCCATCAACCCAATACTAACTAAAAAAGCATACAGTATCCCTGCCAGCAAAACAATCCGCAACAGGGTCTTCCATCCATCCGAAGACATCAGCCCTCCCACAATAACGATATTTTATATGGCGATGAAAATAGCCACCACAACCGCGACAGAAAGAAATGTACTCCTTCCATCCGCTGGTGTCAAAGCAAAACGCCCAAGATCATTTATCTGGGCGTGGGTCATTCATTATTTAACACAAAAAGCATCTCAATATTCCTTAATGATTTTGTGATGCGTTCAAAAGTTTCTGGCGCTGATAATGTATCAGGCGGATAATTCACATCCTGTAATTCATCTAACAAATTAACAAGTTGCGTATTATCAATAATCCGTTGCTGCACTCCTTTATAGCCTTGGGTTTGCACCTCAATCAGGCTTGTAGGAGATGCCCAAAGTTGAAATCGTCCCTCTCGTGCTATGGTCTTTAAAATGACTTCTCCCAAAGCATTTTTCACCAATACCTGGGCCTCATCAACTGATTTGCCATCCGCGGTCTCAATTTCGCCTCTGACCATAGCTTGTACAGGCTCGGGTGATTTAAAATCAGGAGATCTAAAATATATCGGGTTTGTCAACGCAACCTGTGAACGATCAGCACCGTAACATTTGACAATATACCAACAATCAACAGAGTCCTGCAGTGTCACAGCCTGTTTATGAGTGCGAGGTTGGTCATCCAGATCCCAAGCCTGGGCGATCTCACCGTTACGAATCAGCTCAACACGTGTCAAATAGTCATTCACATCTGCGCGTGCCCAAGCCCTTATGGTTGCACGCCGTTTGCGCCCCACAGGCAAATCACTGCCGGGCCCAGCAGCAAAAACAGAAAATTGCAGCAGAGGTCCACTGCTAACAAAGCTTTGGCCGTTTGCCAACGCCTGTGTTAAGCGCCCAGGTGTCACTTCACCATCCACCTGTACATATGTCCGATATTTTCCGGGTAAAGAAACCGCAACATCATCTAAGGCAGCTCCCGTAGACGCAGTAGCAGCTATGCGATACCCTCGATTAAGCAAATCAAACCATAACTTTTGTGCCTGCACGTCATCTGGCCGCTCAGACATCACATCCAAACAATCAAATGTTGGCCCAGACAAAGCATCAAAAATAACCCGGCTGGTATGGCGTTGTGAAGTAAACAGACGCGTGTGCCCAACAAGCCCACGATTTCGATGCACCAACACTTGTGCCCCAAACACATCTGGAGCCGCTTGAGCAGCATCCCCCACAGTCCAAGTATCTCCGCTTGCGGTTTCAAAAAAACGACCCCAAAACCCATAAAACGGATCAGACCAAAGCGTCAAGTCTTGGGGTCGATATTGGCGTTGTGTCGTATCCCAAGAATTGGTGAACAAGGCCCAATTTAATCCGGCGGCACGGGTGGCCAAAGTCGCAGATTCAATCGATACAGGTCGTTGTAATTTGCCCACACTGCCTCGCACATTCAGGTCCCCTGCCAACCACCCTCGCGCCGTTAAATCAACCCAAGAGCCAATGGACAAATCCACCATGACAGAATCCTCAGCGACAACCTCAACCCGTTGTAATTCTGGTGATAACCGAGTCGGGCCTGCTTGGGCGGTTATGTACCAAATACCAGGAGGAACAGATACCTCAAATTCGCCAAGAAAAGGACGACGTAAAACAATCTGTGAAAGAGAGTCCTGTACCACCACATCTGCAAATGCGACACGTTGCGTATCAGCATCTAAGAGACGCCCCACAATACGCCCAGCCAGCACATCATGCACGACACTTTGGGCATATGCATCACCAGATCGTGCCCACACAGTGTGTCCACCAACAGGCACTTCCCCAACCTCTAAAACAAAGCTGGCTTGACCATTTTTACAAACGGACCACTGTGTGTTTTTTTCTCCGCCAGAATCCAACAAGACCACTGTACCATCAACAACAGGCCCGCCACTGCTGTCTTCTACAACCACCTGAACACGTGTGCGCCGATTGTTAGAAATGGGTTTGGCCGAAATCACAATTTTGTCTGGTAACCCACCTGCTAACGGAACCAACGACACGTC
>JABIFK010000017.1 GCA_018650745.1 Candidatus Latescibacterota bacterium
CCTCCAAGTTTCCCCAAGTCGCACCTTGAACACGCCCCGACAAACTGAACACATCGCCCAACAAAAAGGCCACCCACATTGAGCCATCCACTCGATTACCCAATGAATAGTCGCGTTCATTATTGTCCAGTCGAACAAGCACATTGGCCTGTACACCATAAGACCACGCCTCCCCCTGGCCAGCGCCAGTCACGCCTAAACGCAAATCAAACGTACCCGAACCCAATTGCATAGGATAGGGCAACTGTTGATTGGCTCCCGCAGGTGTATCTCCGGTTTCTTCTATACTACCCGTCGGAAAATTCATACCTAAATTCAGATGCAAACGCCGCCCTTCTTCCTGAAAGACAGAAACCAGCGCACTCAATTTCGCATCACCAAGACCTTTGGTCTCGGTAGTAAATTCAACACCCATCCGAGTGCGGTGGTCCATATCAGTGATCACATAAGGCAACATAGCCATCAACGTCACCCGATCAGACGGTGCAAACATGGCCCCAGCCATATGCATCTCCATAGACATATTCAAAGGCGTCACCATAAAACTGGCGAGCGCATCCGTCTCAGAAACGGCAGACGTGCCATCTCGATTACCCTCCATACTCATATACATATATCGATACGAAAACATCCACTCACCCTTTTTATGCACATGATCCCCCATCACACCAATAGGTGCATGCGCATCAGGCCGCGAAGCTTGCCACTCATGTGCTTGGATAGACAACGGAACAAAAATCCCAATCATAAAAACCAAAAAGCGTTTCACTGTTATTCTCCTAAACATTTAAATTAGATTTGGACACACCACGCCCATTGAGAGATAGGCAAACCTATCCCTAAAACGAATCGACAAAGTCAATTCGAGAGCATGGATAAGGATCTAAGTATGAGAAGAAAGAATGGGAATTTTATCGGGTGGATCGTCTTTCCGGCTTAGGTAGACCGAAGAAGACAAAGGTAGGAAATAGAGGAAAAGAACCGTCAGCAAAAGCGGAGGTGCTTTTGCCAACAAATGCAGTACAGGAGCAGGTCTTAAACCATCTTGCTCGGGAAACCCGCCAGCACAATAAGAGGCTGCAAGATAAGATAATGTAATTGGCAAATCCAACACTTTAGCATCAACAGGCAATCCATGAGATGCTCCTGCTGTTTTACCCGTACAACAGCAAACACGATCTGGATCATTTACATCACAACCACAACCTTTTGATGCACAACTCGATGCCGATTGCGTCACCACCACTGCGGGTGCAACCGCATCCATGATCACAAACAGCAACTGTGTCGATGCAAGAACGTACCACACCGCAAAAAGCAAAACAACACCAAGCTGCCACTGCCGAATCGAAAATTTTCTTAAATTAAGAAACACGTTCCGAATCCCATCTCCAAATCCACCACACCCAGGTCTATTATATCTATCTTAAACTATATTCAATGCAGTTGAACTATCTTCCACACAGACTTTATATCTTCTTGAACAACCAAAAGAAATATAATATCATTGATGATAAAGTTATACTTTGTGATGATTCATGGCAACATCGATCTCACCTAAAATTGGGTATATTTAAAACTGAGAGATCGACGCTTTGCTCAGAAACATTTGGCTCAGGAATGCCGCTACACTCGAGCCCATTGCACAAAAATCACAAGGTATAGTAGGTGATTTTTGTGAAGGCCCTGCCTCTCTTCGACCTCTGTGATTATAAGCTCGTTATTTCACTCTATACAACATACAACACACATGGCCCGACGTGACCAACTGATATACTCACTGTCAGAGGTTATATTACTTGAAAAAAGAGGATTAAAATGGCTGTATATTTGATTACTGGAGGCTCAGGGTTTATCGGTTCACACATCGCCGAAATGCTGTTGACAGACAGTGATCACGAAGTACGCATCTACGACAACCTGTCTTCAGGACATAAAAAAAACATCGCCAATCTTTCCGGTCAGGTGGTTTTTTTTGAGGACGACGTGCGCGATACCCAAGCACTTTCATCTGCAATGGCAGGCGTAGACTATGTCTTCCACGAAGCCGCATTGGTATCGGTCATCGATTCGGTGCATCGCCCACGAGACAATCATGAAATCAATTTGACGGGCACACTCAATGTCTTAGAAACCGCTCAAAAATCCGGTGTCAAACGCGTTGTTTTGGCCAGTTCAGCCGCCATTTATGGCAACGACCTGACATTGCCCAAACAAGAAACCATGCGCCCTCAACCCGAATCACCTTATGGGCTAGCAAAAATTGGCAAAGAATATTATGCGCGGATTTTCTCTACCCTTTATGACCTACCTGTGGTAGCACTACGTTATTTTAATGTCTACGGCCCTCGGCAAGATCCCAAGTCAGCCTATTCAGGTGTCATTTCAATTTTTGTAGATCGCGTCTTAAACAATGATGCCATCACCATCTTCAGCGACGGTGAACAATCACGTGATTTTGTATTTGTCAAAGATGTGGCCAAGGCCAACCTATTGGCCATGCACGCCGACAACATCAAAGGTGGCGAAGTATTTAACGTAGCCACGGGTGAAAGCGTGAGCCTGCTCCATTTGCTTAAGGCCATTCAAGATATAGAAGGCTCTCATGTAACACCCACATTTGGACCAGAGCGAGCAGGAGACATTCGCCATTCAGCAGCCGATATCACTTTGGCCCAATCCATATTGGGTTTTAAACCCGATTATTCCTTGTCTGATGGTCTTGCCGAATTGGTGGCATTTTGTAAGGCAGAACAAGCATGAAACAGCTCCTGCTGGGCATTTTAATTCTTTTTTATATAGCAGATGCAGTCGAAGGTTTACCATTCAAACATATGTATTGGGCCTCTATAATTCTGCGAAGGTAAAACGCATACCATTAACCCGTCGCGTGCCTATGTAGAAATGCCGCTCAATCATTTGAAACAAGCACTGGACGACGATTGCCAGTCTCGATCCAATTTTCACGGTGACAATGATAGACTCACATCGGACGCCCAAAACTCTAAAAGCGGTACTGCCAACAAATTTGATGGTATTCAAGTTCAGACAGTAATTTAAAAAAAAGGAACAATCTCATGGATCAGGTATTAAAACGCAAAGATGCACCCAAAGAAAGCACCTGGAATGCCGAATCCCTGTTTGAATCTTGGGACGAATGGCAAACCGAATTGGAATCCATAACCGATGCCATTCCCGCTTTGTCAAACTTTACCGGCAAATTAGGGGAATCTCCAACCTACCTCGCCGATTGGTTCGACGCCTATTTTGCCCTCATCCGACGACTCAGACCTGTGGGCATTTACATTGGAATGGCCACATCGGTAGACACCAACGACACCACCGCAAAAGCCAATATGGGTCGCGCCATGGGTGTCTTTGCCAAATTCAGCGCCACAACTGCTTTTGCCGACCCCGAAATGTTAACCGCTGGAGACACGCTGTTGCAGTGGGCCGAACAAGAAC
>JABIFK010000016.1 GCA_018650745.1 Candidatus Latescibacterota bacterium
AAATGGATGAAGCCATTCGCATTGTGATGCAAAATACGCATCCCATTGATACAATAACTGTAGATTTGATGGATGCGTTGGGATATGTGCTGTCTGAAGATGTAAAATCGGATATTAATATGCCGCCGTTTGATAAGGCAACGATGGATGGATATGCCTTGCACGGAGATGATATTGCATCTGCTTCGGGCAATACACCTGTTGTCTTGGATGTGATTGAAGAGATTCCGGCAGGGACGGTGCCCCAAAAAACGGTGGAGGTTGGGCAGGCTTCGCGTATTATGACAGGTGCACCAGTACCTAAGGGTGTTGATACAGTGATTATGGTTGAAGATACCGAATCAGAAGCCGAGGGTGAAAAGGTGCGGGTGTTGGATGTGACGGAGGTGGGTGAGAATATTGCGCGACTGGGTGAAGACGTGACTGTTGGTCAGGTGGTGTTGGAAAAAGGGGCGTTGATTCGACCGCCAGAGATTGGTATTTTGGCGGCAATGGGTGTGGTATCTGTGCCGGTTTATCGCAAGCCTATTGTGGGGGTTATTGCAACGGGGAGTGAGATTGTTGAACCGTCTTTGACACCGCAACCGGGTCAGATACGTAACAGCAACGGTTATTCGATGATGGCGCAGGCGTTGCGTGCCAGTGCGCAGACGAAATATTTGGGCATTGTGGAAGATGATGCGACATCACTGAAACGTGTAATTGGTGAAGGTTTAGATACCTGTGATGTGGTGATGCTGTCTGGGGGCGTGTCTGCGGGTGTGTATGATTTGGTACAAGATGCGATGCGCGAATTGGGTGTTGAGGTGTTGTTTGATCGCATACGCATGAAACCGGGGAAACCATTGACCTTTGGTGTTAAGGGCAAAAAGCTGGTTTTTGGATTGCCTGGTAATCCGGTATCGTCTGTGGTGGGTTTGGAGTTGTTGGCGCGACCCGCTATACGCAAGATGCAAGAGATGACCGTGATGCATCATCCTGAAGCAAAGACTGTTTTGAAGGCTGACTTTAGGCAATCACCGGGTCGTAAACAATTTGTGCCTGCACGCAGTGTACTGGGTGAGGCAGGTGTTTGGACGAGTGATTGGGTGGGGCATCATGGCTCTGCTGATTTGTTTGCATTGGCCCGGGCGAACAGCTTGTTTGTGGTTGATGCAGATGTTGAACATGTGCCGGCCGGTACGGCTTTGGATTTAATTTTGTTGGAAGATTGGTAGGCGGACAAGCAAAAGTTAAGACTTAAAAGTTACAGGCAAATACAAACGGTGTTATGAATGGAAATGGGTTGTATATGAGCGGGTTGACACATATAGATAAAGACGGTGCTGTAAAAATGGTGGATGTGACCGAGAAATCTGTAACGGATCGCGAGGCGGTTGTGGGGGGGCATATTACGATGGAAGCCGAGACGGTGCGTTTGATTGTTGAAGGCAAAACGGCCAAAGGTAATGTGTTGGAAACCGCTCGTATTGCAGGTATTATGGCAGCCAAGCGTACTTGGGAAATCATTCCAATGTGTCATCCGCTTGCGATTACAGGCATTGATTTGACTTTTGAAGTGGGTGAGGCCCAAATAGATGCTTATTCATCTGTGCGTGTGCCAGATCGAACGGGTGTTGAAATGGAGGCTTTAACGGCTGTGAGTGTGGCACTGCTCACTATTTATGACATGTGTAAGGCTGTTGATCGGGGCATGGTCATTGGGGATGTGCGTTTGTTGCGCAAAAGTGGCGGGCGTAGTGGTACGTATATTCGACCAGAGTGAGGATTGTATATTATGGAATGGTTTAATATTACCTGGATCTTTGGCATTATTACATTGGCCTGTGCGGGTTTCTTTTTGCAGATGGTGGTTGCTTATAATGTGGTACGGGGTCAAATTATACCCGCACTTAATCAGGTTCGAGAGATCAGAAAACGCCATGGGGTTGAAATTGAAAAGGTAGATCGCCTCACCAAAGAAGCCGAAACGCAATTGGCCGAATTGGAGGTAGAAGCACAGGGATTAGGCGAACAAATTAAAGACCTGGATGAGAAGCTAGAAGCATACAAAGATGACGATTCTGAAGAAAGATAAAGCCCTTGACAAAGGTTATTGCCTTCTTTAGATTCATCAATCGCAAGGCTTTTTCTGGTTGTGAGTCTGTTTTTTATGCGCCTATAGCTCAACTGGTAGAGCAACTGACTCTTAATCAGTAGGTTCGGGGTTCGATTCCCTGTGGGCGCACTTTTTAGGTTTTGAACTGGTTGGTTTCGGCCCAAATAATCAGCCTTTATGTTGTCGGGTGGGCTATTATTGGCACATGGCTTTTGCCATGTATTGGAGATGGTTTTATGGATCGTGAAGACATTCGGCTGGGTATTCGTAATATTAAGAATCTGCCGACGTTGCCTGTTATTGTGAGCCGTATTTTAGAAGTGGCAGATGACTCTGGCTCAAGTGCAAATGAATTGGCCGAACTTGTTGCGCGTGACATGTCCGTTTCGGCCAAGGTATTAAACTTGGCCAACTCGGCGTTTTATGGCTTTTCAAGGCGCATTACCACAATTCCTCAGGCTGTGGTGGTGTTGGGGTTTGATACCGTGCGCAGTTTGGCTTTGAGTGTGTCTGTGTTTGAGACCTTAAAGAATGATACGGGCGAAGTAAGTTTTGACCGTGAAGCGTTTTGGATTCATTCGATTGGGTGCGGTACAGCGTCGCGATTGATTGCCAAAGAGCTGAAATATCGTGATACTGGTACGTTCTTTGTTGCGGGTTTGTTGCATGATTTGGGCAAAGTCATTCTTGACACGCATTTTAGTGAACAATATACTGAAGGTGTAGAAGAGATGGTTGAAGAAGAACGTTCGGCATTGGATGCTGAGACCGATATTTTGGATATTGATCATGCTGAGGTGGGTGCTTGGTTGGCGGCGCGGTGGAAGTTTCCCGAAATTTTGGTGACGCCTATTGCTGCGCATCATAATTTGATGGCCGCCGAAGAAGAGTTTATTAAAGAGGCTGTGATTGTGCATTTGGCCAATATTTTGACCAAACGTGCTGGCATTGGGTTGTGTTATGAGTCTACCGTTCCTGCTCCCAGTAGTGAAGTTCAATCGGAGCTAAAGTTGTCGAAAGAGCAGATCGCCAAAATTGAGCAGGATTTGTTGGGTGAACGCGATCAGATCAATGAATTTTTTAGTTATTTGACTGGGTAGATTAAAATCAGGTAGGTGCCTGTTTTGCTTGCACTTTGACACAGTTTCTTACTATATTCCCTGTCGGGCTCCTGCTCGATAGGGATTTTTTATGGATTTTGAGGGTTCACGGTTATGATGAACGATGCGACCAAAGCGCAGAGACTGCAGGAAGAGTTGACCCGTGCTGTCTCACAGCGTGATCTATATATTAAAGAGTTACACCGTACAACACAGCGCTTTGAAGAGAAGGTGCGTGAGTTGTCGGTGGTGCGTCGTATTGGCGAAACATTGAAGTATACACGTGACCCGCGTAAAGTATTTGAAGTGATTATTGATACCATTATTGATGAAACCAGTGCTGAGAATTGTTCATTGATGTTGCTCAATCGCGAAACGAATGAGTTACATACGCGTGCGGCGAGGGGGCAAGAAGATACCGAGATCAGTTTTTATCATATTTCGTCGGGCACGCGGTCGTTTAAGTTGGGAGAAGGAATTGCGGGGTGGGTTGCGCAATATGGTGAGCCCATTGCGATTCCCGATATTAATGACGGTGAAGTGGTGCGTTTGTTTCCTGAGTTGGATGCCTCCGGCAAACCGGTTGTGATCCCTGAGTTGCCCGAGGTACCGCAGTTTGTGAGTGGGCCGGCGCGTTCTATTGGGTCGATGTTGTGTCTGCCGCTTGTGATTGACAATGAGGTGGTGGGGGTGGTGAATATGAGCCATCCTTTGCAAGAAGCGTTTAGTTCTGAAGATTCGCAATTGATGACGATTATCACCGATCAGGTGGCGATTGCGCTGAATAATGTTCAAATTTTTGATGATTTGCAGCAGCAGAGTGCGTTTTTAGAAGATGAAGTGAGTCGCGCAACGGAAGAATTACAGAGTACGAATGATGAATTGACGTCGGCGTATGATGAGATTCAAAAAGCCAGTCAGATGAAGTCTCAATTTTTGGCCCATATGTCACACGAATTGCGTACGCCACTGAATGCTGTGATTGGGTTTTCTGAAATTTTGGAAGATAAGACGTTTGGAGATCTCAATGAGAAACAGAGTCGGTATGTGCATAATATTTTGACGAGCAGCCGGCATTTGTTGGAATTGATTAATGAGATTTTGGATTTGGCCAAGGTTGAGTCGGGTGAGATGCAGTTGGTTGTGACGGAATTTTTGGTGGAAGATTGTTTGGGTCAGGTAACGGAAGTTGTACGGCCTTTGGCGGCAAACAAGTCGATTACACTCAACCATGATATTGATCCTGAGTTGGGTTTGATTTCTGGGGATGAAGGTCGAATCAAGCAGATTTTATACAATTTATTGTCAAATGCCATTAAGTTTACACCTGAGGATGGCCAGGTGGATGTGTTGGCGGGAAGACGGGATGACAATACGCTTGAGATTGTGGTGGTGGATACAGGGATTGGGATTAAGAAAGAGCATCAGGATTTGATCTTTTCGGAATTTCGGCAGGTGGAAGAGACGTATTCGCGGCGGTATGAAGGGACGGGGTTGGGCTTGGCGTTGACGCGGCGGTTGGTGGAGTTGCATGAGGGTAAAATTAAGGTGGAGAGTGAGGTTGGGGTAGGGAGTACGTTTACGTTTACGATTCCACAGTAGATGTTTTCATGGTGCCTTTTCTCCAACGGTTTCTTCCGTTAGATGAGATAAGTATTAGAGACGCGTTTGGGATTTTTATCCTGAGCGCGTCTTTTTTTGCCTGTGAAGAGAGACATGGGAAGTTTTTTCTTTGTTTTAGGCTTGAAAAAAAGTATTGGATTTAGTGTAAGGTGTTGATTTATATTGAAATAAACTGGTGTATGGTCGTGTGGCACGGAGGTTGCGATATGCAGGTTGGTGAGCAATACCCGCAATAAATGCTCACCTTATCGGCAAATTTGTCGATATAATGTAATACTAAGAAGATTTATATCGTAATGCGCGTCGGGCGGGTCGATGCTGAAGGCAGTAAAGAGACTGACGGAAGATGTGAGAAGAGGGTTTTTGATTGTTTTGGGGAATTTCTTCTCGCCTCTTTCTTTTGCTTTTTGCTGCAATTCCCATCCTACCCTGCGAGAAGGGGGTTGTCATGCTTACCAAGTTGTTTAAGAAGACCAGTTCGGCACGGGGTGAACATCCTGCGTTGCGGCGTTTGACCAAAATGGGGGCTCATTCGGCAGATTGCACGATGGTGCGAACGGCCGATGGACGCGATTCGCGTGCAAAAGTTGGGCCTGTGTCTTTTTATCGCCGGGACAATCGGCTCTTTATTCGGGATCAGGCATTGTTTTTGGTGCCGCCTCTTGCTTCTAAAGTGCCTTTGTCGGGACGTGGCGAAGTGTTGAATTTGCAATTTCAGCACAATAGAATGCCTTATAATATGGATTGTGAAGTGGTGCAGCGGGTACGTTTTTCGGAACGTTTGCTGGGTGGTTTAGAACCCCGTGAACCCATTGGATATAAAGTGTGCCCTTTGGGCAATGTTAAAAAAGAAGAAAACAGAGGTACCTTGCGTTTTGCACATATTCGTGGTGTAAAGGGCCCACAGGTTTTCCCTCATTTTCGTTTTGATGTGTTTGTTGAGAGTGTAGCGTTTAATGGGCTGGCCCATGAAATACCGCCTCTTATTGAGTCTTTTCCTGGTGATGATGCCATTCCGGAAGTTTTACAAGGATGCAATGATCCCGAAGAAATGGTGGCCTTTTTTCAGAATATATTGCGAACGAATCCTGAACACTTGCGGAATGTGCATGTGAGCCGGGTTTCTAAAGAAACCCGTACAGGTGCGACAGAACTCATTGATTTGGGATACACGGACGTGTTGGGTTTGTCGGGTGATCTAAAACATGGGCAGGTTCATTTGCGTAATGAGCGCGTGGTCAAACCGTCTTCAAAAAAGCCAGAATTACGATTTGCTGAAGGTGATTTGGTGGTGTTGCGGTTTGTGGCGCGTGGTTTGTTGCAGGGTACTGACGCGTATTATAGGTGGCGATGCCGGGTGCGTAAGTGTGGTTTGGAAACCGTGACGTTGCGCCCTGTTGGTCCCATTCAAAAACAAACCGGTTTGCCTGCTGTGGTAAGAGATTTTTGTGTGAACGGCGTGGGTTTGCAAAATAGCCCATTGTTGGAATCGTATTTGATGAAAGACGAAGCAATTCCCGATGACCCCGATGAGTTGTTGGCTGTTTTGATGGGCAAAGGTTTGGTGATGCATTTTCACCCACGTTTGTACTTCCCTGGTGATGCAGAAATCCATAAACCCAAGATTCCTGCGGCATTTTCGATTTTGGGTGAAGTGAGTCGTGGGCGAATTGATACGAGTAAAGACCAAGGTCGGCTTGCGTGCTTGGGTGTGTCCTTCCGCCACGATCCTGTTGATTTCAACTCTGAAACTTTGGACGTGACGGCTTGGGAGCCTTTGCGCGGTTTGCGTGAGAATGCACATTTTAAAGAAATTCATCGTGCACTCAATGGGTTGCTTGCATTTTTGGAGAACAAACATTAAATCAAGTGTTCGTGAATAATGTTGTAGAAAGGGGAAACCGCCCATCTTAAATAAGATGGGCGGTTTATCTTTGGGTATGGGAAAGAGAGCGTTTCTAAAGGCAGGTTAGCCCGATAGAGGCATTTGGGTATGATAAGACATCAAAAAACTTTAGTAAGAAGACACTGGATTGATTTTAAAGTGTATCATTTCTACGCTCAATGAGGCGCTTCGCTGCGTTCAGAGTGACCATCAAAGAACTCATAGCTTCTGCGAAATGTACAATCTATTTCTGCTTCATTACTTATTTCATGACTTGCTGCATACATAAAAAGCCTCGACATCTGTCGAGGCTTTTTTGTTTGAATCATTTGGTGTTTGATTAGGGGAAAAGTCCCTGCCCTGTGCCTATGGTGAGTGTTGCTAAGGCTTTGAGATGTTCTGTGACGTGGGCTGCTGCTTCGCTGTGCGTGGGATCATCACCAACCAAATCGAGCCATGTCTGCCAGTGTTCTTGTGCTGCTTTGGTATTGTCTAAGGCTTCATGGGTTGAGGCGATGCCCTGTAATACTTCAATGTTTTTGGGATTGAGATCCAATGCATTTTGATACGCGACGAGGGCCAGTTCAAACTGACCAGCGGCATATGCAACGGCGCCGGTGAGTTGTTTGGGCTGTGTGGCATCAGGTACAGCTTCCTCTAATGTGCGGCACAGTTCTAATGCATCGTCGTATTGTCCTGCACTGGTATACAGCGCGATGAGGTTTGTGAGTACTGTTGGATCGTTGGGTGATAGATTGAGTGCGCTTTGATAAGCGGATAAAGCTTGTTTAAATTCGTTGTTGCTGGCCTGAATGAGCCCTAGGTTGACATGCGGTGTTGGGTTTTGGGGATCTTGTTCTATGGCGTGTTCATAGAAGGATATGGCTTGTATGGTGTCA
>JABIFK010000015.1 GCA_018650745.1 Candidatus Latescibacterota bacterium
ATTGATAAGGGGCCCATTTTCCAACCACTGACTCGGGAGACAAGCTCCAATCGGGCAGAAACGACGTGGGATCCACTGCCAAAGGATCGCGTAAACCTGAAACAAAATACCGCCCACCTCGATACCCGTTTTCAATGACCACAATGCCTGGTGCCGCATCCAAACGGCTCAGATAACCATCCCATCGCTGCTGGGCTTGAATACCAACATAGGCCCAAAAACCCAATGCAGCAAGCACAGCAAACAACCCAATCCACATGAGGGGTGAAACTCTCTTCTTGCGTTTTGCAACTTCAGCACGAAATTGACTGCGCAGGCATTCTTCTAAGTGACGCCGACTGCCTTCAAAATAAACCGCATCGCCTTCAAACTCTTCAAATGCCTTCTTTTGCTCCAAATGTACATTTTCCAAAGCCTCTTGAAAAATCGCATGCAAATCGGTCGGCGGATTTCCACGTAAAACACCAGCCAGAACCGCTTGCGGCCCTTGTTCGATCCAAACCGTTAATTCGCCCACCTGCATGGTGTGTAACGCTTCATCAGGGTGGCCAACAAAAGAATCTTGCACAAAATCTTGAATGGCGGTCAACATCCCAGACACCATATCCCCATCCATGCTTTCAATAGCCTGCCGTGTCACATGCTGAAGCAATAATCCAGTCTCTTTGTGAATGAGAAACACTTGCTCAACTTGGTAAACAAGTGTGTGCAACATCACAATTTCGCCAAAAGACTTACCCGTGCGAAAGGCTTCCCATCGCCACTTGAAACCCTGAACAGAAAAGCTCTGATCCAAAGTTGCATTCATCGATTGAATCATTCCGCTAATCGTTTGCAGAATAGACCTACGAATTGCAGGCCCCATCAGCGGTGAAATCGCATCTACCAGCACACGCGTATTGCGTTTGGTTGACGACTCAAGGGCACTTTCAATTGTGGGGGTTAACGCGCGCGACAATTTATCATCGCGCCCCAAACGAATCAAAAAAGCCTCGGCAAGTACCTCGCTCACATCTTCGGCGCGCAAATCTTCGTTTTCAATGCGCGTTTGAAGCTGCTCTATTTGCTCTTTCTCTGGTTTCAGCAACAGGCTGCGCAGTGCATCTAAACCATCGTCGGGGTCTTTATTTGGGGGCGTATCATTCATAAACAAAGAATCCCTTAAGCGTCTGGAAGTTCAAATTCATTGCGCAAACGCATCGCCACTTCTGTCATCAAATCAGCAAGCATAGCGCGGTCTGTCTTGCTATCTCGCAATTCATCGGCTTCATTTTCCAACACACGCCGCAATTCATCGAATTTCTGTTGGGTTTCATCCCGCAAGGTTTTCGATTGGTCTAACAATTGTTGTCGTGTATCCCGCTCCACTTTGGTCAACTGTTCATCGAGCTTTGTTGTCCGCTTTTCGACCGTGCGTGTGAGGTCTGATACTTCTTTGGTCACCTCTTTTACTGCACCTACCCGGTCAGCTTGCTCGTCTTTTAACCGGTCAATTAACGATTCGACTTCTTTATTGACGAACGTCTCCAATGATTCAAATTGGTTTCGAACGTCATCTTTCAGCGATTGAATATCGCTTACAATGCGCTCTTCTACACGTGCAAACCGCTTGTCATAATCGCGCATTTGCGACCCAAATAGAATATCTCTGACCTGACCTAAATTTCCCGACGTTTCTAAGGCCTCTCCAAGATCTTGCGCTCCCGTATCATCAGCAGCCATTTTTTGACCCTTTCTTTTCACGCTTGCGTTTTTTTTTGCTCGTTTTTGTGTGGTTGCCGAAGCTTTCTGCTTCGGGCTGGTCTTACGAACAGGACTCATATCCATCTCCTCAATTCGGGCCATTTTTGTGTATGGACCCGTAAAACAGTAGTCAGTAAAAATACTCAAGACCACAAAATTAAGAGATAGACGACAATGGCGCAACCAGTTAAATCGGAGGTGTATGCATAGCGTGTCCTTGTCCCATAAAAAAGAACATATCTAAAACAAACGAGATCAACACAGCCACCGTGTACCCCAAAAGGAGTCCTATAAAAAATATCCGCGACTTATTATACAACATCATGCCCCCTACACGAATGAGAATGAGCTTGCACAACCAAGCCACAAAAATAGAAAAAAAGGATGCTCGGGTTGGATATTGATATGACACCGTAAAACCGACTGGATGCAAGGGCCACCACGGTACACGATGATTTAGAACGATCAGAACAGCTGTAATAATGCCTCCAACAATGCCCCATCCGGGTCCCCACCACGACCGAACGGCCGCGCCCTTGTTCTTGATAGCGCTCACTGTATATCCATAGCTGTGCCGGTTTCCGTTGGTAAAGTCGTAGGATCCGAAATTTTCTGCTCCAGTTCCAAAATATCCCAACCAAAGCGTCATCCCAATGCAAGCGAATAACGACAAGATCGCCCCCAGCAACACAGCGTGACCTAAGGATCGCCTGCCCCCAGAAAATTCACCAGCCTTTGTTGCATTCACTGCCCCAGGCATACAAAAACCCTTTGCCCAGGAATACATAGCCAACATCAAGTCAGTGGCCGCTATGGAACGGTCACTCATATTCCATGTACCGATAACCCCTTTTGTAATGCCCGTGGTATCTGACCCACGCAGAGATACCAGTCCACTTAAAGCCACAATTTTGGCCATGCCCAAATACAATACGAGCGATGAAAAGAGGTACATCAGAGCCGTGCCTGGGCCCATACCAATGCGCATCATCCATAAAAAGATGAATATTCCTCCGATGCCAATGCCCAAAACACAGGTCCGATAGGACGCCAACTCCATCGAATCGTCTACGTGAGGCGCCTTGCCAATGGCTTTTCGCCACACATCAAGAAAGTGAGAACGGGTCAACCACAATCCCCACACAACAAATACCGCCAATCCATAATTGTTCATAGAAGTCACACCCGATGGCAGGCCGATGCGATTGGCAGCACCGACTTGTAACATGGCCAACAAATGGAAGAACCACATGGATAAAAGCACGTCCAGAGAGGTAAAATAAGCAAAACAGATCACATAGAAGTCGAACCGAATAAACAAATCCGGAAACCCTCTGCCTAAGGGCAAAGGGTTGTTTTGGTTCATAAATGCAAAAACGGGCATGCCAGGAAAGAAGTGGCCCGTGACATTCCACAAGAGAACAATTGCGCCCAAACCAAAACCAATCCAAAACAGGCGCTCCTTAAAAAACGAAGGCAAAAGGTCTCCAGGTTTGGGTTCTTCAACCAAGAGCATAGAGACTTGTACTAGTGGATAAGAGAGGCGTTCCCGTTCCGACCATTGCTTGCGCAACACCACACCGAGGCAGAAACACACAACAATGATTGCAATGATAAGACCCAACCACCAAAACATAGGCACCATCCACACGGCCCAAGGAAATTCAACATAGGGTGGTGCACCCCGATAGAACATGCCAATGGCATCACCCGTATTGCTGGGCAACAACCAGGTGGGCAGATTGGGCAAAGTATAGGTTGGCCATTCGTTTTCTGGAGAAGCGAAATAATCCGATGCAGATATCACAGCAAGAAAACGGCCCACCATTGTTGGCATTGAGGAGCCCAAGAATCCGATGGAGAGCACCGCTGCAACACCCAATATCAAAGCGGGCCACCGGGAGGGCGGTTCATGGAGCTGTTCGGACGCAAGATTGGGTTGGATTGCCATTTTATTTCCAATCGTATTAGATACCCAATGAAGCTTCCATTGTATAGGCCATTTTGGTATCAGCTGATTCGTAGGCACCAAAGACC
>JABIFK010000173.1 GCA_018650745.1 Candidatus Latescibacterota bacterium
ATCTACCTTGTGCGAGACCCCCGCGACAGTATCATTGGCCGCCACAAAACGGATGACCTGAGAGACTTTGGCATCGACTATCCCGACACAAACAGCGAACGCGAGCAACGCGCTATTTCTTGGAAATATCAGTACGAAATGGTCAAAGCCACACCTCAGCCGAAAAATTGGTTGCCTATTCGTTTTGAAGACTTTATTCTCGATCAGGAAAACACCGTTCAAAAGCTCGAAGACTTTCTCGAAATCCCTCTGTGTCGCATCATCGTTCGCAAAGACCCCGTTGGCCGCTGGAAAACCGATACCGATCAACATTATTTCGATCTCTTCCGTGAATCAATGGTCGAAAGCAGTTACACTGAAGGGTTGCCAGAATAAACGAAGAGACGAATCCCGCCCTTCCACCCAAATTCGTTGCAAGCTTCGTTTCGCCGTTTCGTTGATTCGCTAATTCGCTAATTCGTCGATTCATTTCTCACAGGAACACTTACAATGTCCAACACCCAACGCTTTGAGTCCAATTACCCATTGGACCCCGATCAAATTGCTGAATGGGTCGATACCTTTCACAAAGATGGATACCTCTTTCTCGAAAATGTTTTAACAGAAGAACATATTGCCCAGCTCAAAAAAGATCTCGACTGGTCATTTGCCAATCTTCCTACACAAGACAAAGACCCTCACAGCAAAATCAACAACGACCTCTGTGCCCGCATGTTTGAACACAGCCCAGCCAATCTCAATTTGTTCGACCTCGAACCCATTGCCAGTTTTGCCGAGGCCCTCATTCCCAAGTGCCACGTCATTCACAACAACTCGTTTATCACACCGCCAGGTGGTGGCCTCATCACCTGGCACCAAGATGACCCGCCGCACTATATTGTCACAGACGGCAAACCGCCTACCAATGTTCACCTGCCCGTCATTCTGTTCACCTGTAACTATTACCTCACCGACGTGACAGAAGTAGAACACGGCAGCACAGAAACCATTCCCGGTTCACACCTGTTCGGTGCCGATGCAACAGAAATGAGCAAATCACCAGAATGGGAAAAATATCAGGATCAAATTCGCCCGAACTTGGGCAAAGCAGGCAGTGTCGCCATATTCAACAATCAAGTGTGGCATCGGGGAGGCCCCAATAACAGCGCCCGACATCGTTATATAACCCAAGTCACCTACGCACGCCGGATTGTGGGCCACAAATATTATCCATTTATGAACTACCAAATGCCCGAACACGTTTATAAAGATGCTGATGACCGTCTCAAACGCTTGCTCGGTTTCCTCGACCGCGGCGCTTACGGATAAATCTCCACAACAGATATATCAGCCAATACATTGCGAAAGATCTCCAGATGAAAATAGCCTCCATCCAAGCCGTCACAGTTGATCTGCCTCCCGTTCGTCCCAAAACCAAAGCCCGACGACCCAGCTGGCGTGAATCGTCACCCATTGGTTTGCCTATGAATAAGTATCCAGAATTCCCACCAGGCTTGCCGCACAAGTCACCAGGTTTTGGTGGGCGTGCCGTATGGGTGAAGGTCACCGCAGAAGATGGTACGTGGGGCATTGGCAGAACAGGTTTTGGCGAACCCGTAGCAGCCCTCGTCGATTTCTTTTATGGGCCATTGTTGAAAGATCGGGATTGTTTTGCCACTGAGTTTTTGAACGATATGATGTGGACGGCATCCAAGCGGCACGGTTCGGTAGGCATGGCCGCCTTTGCACAGAGTGCCATCGACTTGGCCTTATGGGATTTAAAAGGCAAACTGCTCCAACAACCTGTTTACCGCCTTTTAGGCGGCCCTTCGCGTGATAAAATTAAGTGTTACTGCACCAGCGATGATCTCGATTGGTCTATTGAACTGGGATTTGAAGCCTTCAAGATCACCAATCCAGTACACTACTCCCAAGGCCTTGAAGGTGTGGGCATCATGGAAGAAAAGGTTGCCAACGCACGAGAAACAATCGGCAAAAATGCCGAACTCATGATCAACCCCGTCATGGCCTACGATGTTGAATTTGCCATTCGATTAGCCGAACGATTGCGCCCCTACGAGCTGCGTTGGATGGAAGAACCCCTGCCCCCCGAAGACTTAGAAAGCCACATCCAATTGCGCAAGGCCATTCCCTATATGCCTATTGCCACAGGC
>JABIFK010000221.1 GCA_018650745.1 Candidatus Latescibacterota bacterium
CGAGATTTACATCGACTCCAACAAGCACTGATGCGAGAAATGGAAGAAGAACTCCAAACCGCACACGATATGCAAATGGGGTTGTTGCCCGCAAATAGCCCTCCCATTTCAGGCCTTGATCTCGCTGGGCGATGTGAACCAGCAAATCACGTTGGCGGTGATTATTATCAATATTTTCACCACGACAATCGATTGTCACTTACCTTGGCTGACGTAACAGGCCATGCTATGGAAGCTGCCATCCCCGTAGTTATGTTTTCGGGCATCCTCGAAAGCCAAATGGAATTGGGCGGATCGTTAAAGGCACTTTTAGAACGCCTAAACCGCATTCTTCATCGGTTGTTAACGGAGCGCATTTTTGTGTGCTTTTCAATGGCAGAGCTCAATCTCGACACGCACGTCCTCCATTTTTCCAATGGAGCCTGCCCATACCCTTATCACTACAAAGCCAAAACCCGTAGCCTGCATGAAATTCAAATTGATGCCTACCCTTTAGGAGTGAGTAGCGAAACCGAATACGAAGAGATTGACGTCCAGCTTGCACCCGGTGATTATCTCATCTTCTGCTCTGATGGCATAGCCGAAGCCGAAAACAAAAATGGCGATCAGTTTGGCTACGAAAAAACACAGACTGTTATTCAGCAATCCTGTAGACAAGCGCACTCGTCAGAAGACACCATCAATCACATTTTTTTAGAAGTAAATCTTTTCCGAGACACAGCACCCCAAGATGATGATATGACCTGCATGGTATTGCGCATTGAAAATTCCAAATAACGCGCCATTCGAGGCACTGGCCCAAAATACCATTCTATCTCTAAACGTAATCCGATATGATCTACTTAAACAAGTTCGTACTCAAATACCGTTCACCCGTATCGGGCAAAATCACAAGCACATGTTTGTCTTTGCCCATATCTTTTGCCACCCGCAAAGCAGCCCAAGCTGCTGCACCACTTGACTTACCAACCAAAATCCCTTCCTTGGCGGCCAAAGCTTGCGTTCCTGCCACAGCATCTTCATCGTCTACTTGAACAATCTCATCATAGATCTCCGTATCCAAAATATCCGGAATAAATCCCGCACCAATACCTTGAATAGTATGCTTCCCTGGTTGCCCACCCGAAAGTACCGGAGATCCGCTGGGTTCAACCGCATAAATTTTAATGTTGGGAAAGTGCTTTTTTAACACGCGTCCCGTTCCCGTAATCGTACCGCCCGTTCCAACACCAGAAACAAAATAATCCAACCCCGTATCCTGAAAGGCCTCAACGATTTCAGGCCCTGTCGTATTTTCATGCACCGCAGGATTTGCAAGGTTGTTGAACTGCTGCGGCATAAAATATCCATGTTCTTTTGCCAATTCTTCTGCCTTCATCACTGCCCCAGTCATGCCCGGTCCATCTTCGGGTTCCACCAAAACAAGCTCTGCACCATAAGCCGAAAGCAAATCTCGTCGTTCCTGAGACATCGCTACTGGCATCGTAAAAATCACCTTATAACCCCGAACAGCTGCCACCATAGCAAGGCCAATACCCGTATTGCCCGACGTGGGCTCAATAATGGTATCTCCGGGGTTTAAGCCACCACGTTCTTCGGCCTCCTGAATCATGCTCAACCCAATCCTGTCCTTCACACTGCCGCCAGGATTCAAAAATTCAAGCTTCGCCCACACCGTTGCATCACCCTCTTCCCCAACTTGATTCAAACGAACCACGGGTGTATCACCAATCAACTGCGTCACATCATTTACTTTTTTTGCCATCTGAATACCCTCTTTCGTTTCATGCGTATTTGAAATATTATTTCTCACAAAACAATCCTATATAAAATATACGCTATCGTATCATAAACCAGCAAAGAAGAAACAACCGTCTCCCAAAAAAAGAAACTTGAAAACAACTCAACACGCTGTATAAACAAAAAATGCCGCTCAATCAAGCAGCATTTTTTTCATGAAACTCAAACAATCACGCCACCGCCATCCGTTCACGCACAATTTCTTCTTGAAACCTATGTGCATCAAACCGCCCCATCACCTCATCTCGCACGTTACGTAATGCCAAATCGTCAAATCGATTTACAAATTGATGGGGGTCTGCTTCCAAATCATACAATTCACCATAAGCTCGGTTTTCATAGCGCACCAATTTATAATGCCCTTCAACATAAGTCCGTTGCATAAAATCACCATGTGATGGACGAAATTCTACTAAGGCCCAATCACGTGCGTGTTGTTCAGCATGCAACCAAGAAGCCGTTTGGCATATACCTTGGCTATTGATCCCAGCAGATAAACCAGCCACATCTAAAAAGCTCGCTTCCAAATCCACCAAACTTTGGAGCGCCTTACTCTTTGCGCCAGGTGTCTCACACCGTGGATGTCGCACCACAAATGGCACGCGTTGCATACATTCATACGTTGGCAATCCTTTGCCCCATAAACCATGATCGCCCAAATAATCGCCGTGATCTGAAGTAAATACAATCAACGTCTCATCCATCAGATCATGGTTTTCCAAATGGGCCACCAAACGCCCTATATGATGGTCCATCAAACTCACCATCCCATTGTATACGGCCCGCACATGCTTCACATCATCTTCAGTCAACGCGGGGCGAATCTTGCAATCACCCCATCCACGATCCTGTAAATCTGGATCGTCTCCATAAAAGTTGCCATTCATCAGTTCCTCATAAAACGGCGGCTTGCCATTCATCTCACCGTTCTTCACAACAGGCGTGGGCATATCTGCACCCCGATACATCGAAGCCCAAGGCTCTGGTGTCACATAAGGATTGTGCGGATCTTGAAAGCTTGCCCACACAAAAAAAGGCTGCTTGCCATCCACTGCCCGATCAATCGCCGCCATAGACCGATCGGCAACCCACTTCGATCCATGAAATTCCTCAGACAAAGACCACGGCCCATAATGGTCATAATCATGAATATCAAAATGTTGCTTCAAATCTATTCCCTGATCCAATAACCATGCGCCATAATTCATCCCGCCTGCATGGGGTTCCGACGTATGCCCAATGACCAGTTCTGCATGTTCGAACCCAAAATAAGGCCCAGACCAATCTCTAAAATAATCCAAATCATGTATACGAGGTGCCGACTCAAAACTTGCAGGATCTTTACACGCCTGAAAATGCGCTTTGCCCAACAGTGCTGTTGAATACCCCACATCAGACAATTGATGTGCAACCGTCGGCCCATAGTCTGTCGGCAAATTGGTACCCACATGAAAACACCCATGCCGCGAAGGATACTGCCCTGTCAACATACTACACCGCGAAGGCGTACATACCGGATTCACCGTATATGCGCGCTCAAACAAAATACCCTCTTGGGCCAATCGATCCAGATGTGGCGTATGAACAGAGGCATTCAAACACCCCATCGCGTCCGGCCGTTGCTGATCACTTGTAATCAATAAGATATTCATATCATGCCTTTATTGAGATTTTCGATAAACGGGGTAAAAATATAGCAGAATCTCCACCATCGTCAAACCCATAAACAAAAGTGGCCAATCATTCAATCGGTCACTTTCAGATATTCATAATTGATTTGCCTGAAGGGCTGTATGAGTATAAAATAAAGAGAGCTTCGCCGAAACGATCCATTCACGAAACCAAGCCCACAGTTGGACGTCACAATGACCACGATCCTTTTGCTTGCATCTATCCAGGCCTTCTTTCTGGCTTCATTGCTTTTCAGCAAACGGCAAAAACAGTTAGCCGACAAGATGCTGGGTGTTTGGTTGAGCCTAATCGGGCTACACACGCTGATTTACTTTGTCTACGCCAAATTCCCGATACACAATCCCACGATAATGAATCTCAACGCCGGGTTCCCATTTTTACAGGGCCCGTTCTTGTATTTTTACGTAGAAACACTCACGGCAGATCGAGCACGGGTCAAGCGGTCATTCGGCTTACATCTCTTACCCTGTTTGATCTTTGCGATGTACCAGATGCTGATCCAAAACCCATTTGGAGTTCTCCCACACGGACAGCACGTGAGCATTCATCTTTTTGATCTGCCGGGTATCTTTGGTGGCATTCTGTTGGCCTCGGTTCCGGCCTACATCGTTTGGTCGTGGTTCCTATTGAGGAAATACCAAGTTCGTATATTGGAGGCATTTTCTGCAATCGAAGAGATTAATCTAAATTGGTTGCGCTACCTGCTCACCGCTCTGGGCCTGCTCTGGCTAACGGTCATCACGGTGTTTATTTTTATGAAATTCTCAGGTGATCCTCGGGTATTCGGCATTCCCCACCTCATTTTTTTGGGCATCACCCTATTTGTCTATGCCACGGGGTATTTCGGGTTCAAGCAGACCAATATCTTTTCAAATGCCACGGTCATCGAAAAACAAACAGGTAAAGAGAACACGCCAAAGGAGACGAGCAGCCCCATCATCAACCAGACTTCTGAGCCAGAATCGCAAACCAAATACCAGCGATCCGGGTTGAAGCAGAATGAAGCGCAAGAGATATTGACCCAATTACACGATTATATGAATACCGAAAAACCCTACCTAAACGATCGGCTTACACTCTCACAATTGGCGACAGAACTGGATATTTCGGGCAACCATCTATCCCAGATTATCAACGAACAAAGCCAGCAAAGCTTTTTTGACTTTGTCAACCATTACCGAATTGAAGCAGTCAAAGAGAAGCTACAAGACACGCAATATGACGCCCACTCCCTCCTGGCAATCGCCTTAGACTGCGGGTTTGGTTCCAAGTCATCCTTCAATCGCATCTTCAAAAACACCACGGGAAGAACACCCACGCAATACAGAAATCGCCTCGAAAAGACATAATTTTGTCCCCACACACAATTATTGTGGTCTCAACTTATAGGATCGGTCGAAAGACGCCCAAAATCTGCCTATTATAACACCAGTCAAAGGCACTTTTCATTCCATAACAGGAGATCAGCTATGAAACGGGGCGTCTACCTCATCTTGTGTTTATTCGCACTCAGCAGTTCGACAAGTGGGGCGAACCACAACCACATTCAGCAAACGCTTGATCAGTTAAAATCAGCGCTTAACCACCATGACTTCGAGGCACTTGAACCCCATTTGGCACCAGATTTTTCATTTGATGGCCACGATGGGAACATGGGACGGATGATCATGCAGCAGATCGTGGCCCAATACCCCACGTCCGTCGATTCGATCACGATCCAAAAGGTCGAGAAATCAGGCCCACAATTTTCCATTTTGGCTGAATTCTATTCTGCCGAACAAAGAGAAGAAAAAGTAATTATCCTCTCAAATGACTTCAAGATTGTGCAAGCCCCAATCGTCAAGATCCAAATGGCCGGTCACAATGCACAACAGACCAATCCGCAATCCTTAAACGACGAATCTCCCGCCAGGATGGTGGTGCCTTTTAAACTGGCCGGGCGACTCATTGTGGTTGAAGCAGAAATTGAGGGTGTGCGTGGCAACTTTATTCTCGACAGCGGTGCAGCGAATTCCTGTTTAAACGCACGCATATTCCCTCAGTTACAGGACCAGGCCAAACCGGTCGACCACAAGGTGTACGGCGTTGGGGGTGCGATCCAAGAGATGAAATGGATCGTGGCTTCGGGCTTTAAATGGCAGGACGCCAAATTAGATGTGGTCAAAGCACTCTACATGGATCTGTCACATTTAGAGGAAAACACAGGCACACAGATCGTTGGGTTGATCGGGGCGGATTTTCTGCAGAAATTCACGGTCCAATTCGATTATGCCCACAGGGAACTGACGCTTTTCTCTGTGAATCCGGAAAGCTACTGGCAAACCGCCCCAGATGAGGTGATCAACTTCAGCATCGTCGGCCATATCCCGGTTATCGACGCCCAAATTGGCGATCATACACTGCGCTTTGGGCTTGATAGCGGTGCAGAGGGCGCACAGCTCTTTGCCAAGTGGGAGGAACCCTTAACGCCCCACTATGCGTTCCTGCGAAATGACAACCTCAAGGGTGCGGATACAAATTCGCGAACAGTCAAAAAAGTCAGGCTGGATGAATTTCTGATCGGGGATATAGCATACCTAAATCACACATTTGTCATCGCGGATATCAATTGGGGGCATGAGTCTGTAATTGACGGCTTGTTGGGTTTCGAGTTTCTGAGCACACACAAAACAGCCATCGACTTTCAGAACCAGAAACTCTATTTCTGGCGAGATCAGAATCATTCCGCCCATCATTCAGAATAAGAGACCAGAGTCCGAAGAAGCGGCCCTGTGCTTCACACACAAAAACGCCAGAAATCCAATTGAGACTTCTGGCGTTTTTAAAAAAGTTAAAGGGAGTCAGAAAAAACCTGATAACTAACCACTGCGTGATCTATGAAATATCATACCGCTACCCCACCCAAGTTCTCTTCCATCCACACCTTCAAAGGCACATCTTCATCCAACGGCGAAGAAAACCCTTTTCCCCCCGTAGGCGCAGCACCTAACAACTGCTGACGAATCGAATCACTGCGATCAATATAATGTGCCACCGTCATATTATCGCGTGGGCGCAACCAACGATAACTATACCCATAGAACAACCCTTTGCGCGTCATTTGTGATGCATTGGGTGTTGCCGTATGCCACAATCTTCGATCAAAAATCACGGCACTGCCACGAGGAGCCAAAACAGGCGTGGCACCCTCAGGATCAATCTTACGCTTATCTTTACCCACAAAATTGTCATCCAAATGCGTGCCTGGCACCACATAAAAATTCGCCCGACCATCCACAGAACAGTCGGTTAAAAAGTACACCACCTTCAACGACAAACGGGGGCGTGGTGAAAATTCCATTTCAGCATTGACACGTCCGCTATCTTGATGCCAACCCCGAACAAGCTCAGATACATTGCCGGGTTCTTCTGGCGGTGTCACCACCAAGTGCGAATGGTAGATATTAATGTTCCACCCCAAAATACCAAACACCTTAGGAAATACTTTGGGGTAATCCACCAAATCCATAAACACATCATCACGTCCAATAAAATCCATCACACTCAAACGCTCATATGGCGTCATCTCACGTGCCTCGCGCTCTTCATCACCCACCCGATCCGTTGCCACTTCCAACTTATTAATCAAATCATCTGGCAACACATCTTCCAACATCAAATACCCATCTTTTTCAAATGTCAAACGTTCTGCTTCTGTCAATGCATTGTCGCGCCAAGCATCCATAACGTACTCCTTAAACAAGTAGAGGTTGGATTGATCTCACGCCAAAATAATAACAATCAAATAAGCAAAAAAGCATTATACAACACCAGTGTCCGTACCGACCCTGCATCTACATTGGCAGGCACGGTCAAAAAAAATAAATGCTACATCCCAGACAGTTTCTCATATAAATCACTGTCCATCGCCTCAATTCCAGCAGCGGCATTGCCCTTCACTTGCGCAACAGAGGTCGCACCCGGAATAACCACCGGATTGGACTTGTGACCAATCACATATCGAAGTGCCGTCTCCACCAACTTCGAATCATCTCCCACAGCGTCCTTAATCACGTCCATCCGATCCAACATCTGTTCAAAGTCTGCCCGATCAGATTCACCCGCATTCCAACCATTGCGCACCGTATCAGTAAACACTGTCTCGCGACTAAACTTCCCAGACAACACACCTTTTGCCAAGGGCCCACGCACTAAAATACCCAAATCTTTTTCCAAACAATAATCTAAAAAGCCTTCTTCGGGGTTGCGATTCAGGAGCGAATAATCGACTTCCACAACCGCACACGCACCTTTCGATATCTCATAAAAATTACTCAAAACATCCAAACTATTCGTCGATATCCCATATGTACGCACAGAGCCTTCAGCCACCAATTCTTCAAACCCCTCTACATAAACCGTAGGATCTTTGATATTACCTTCATGGCATAATAACACATCAATGCGATCTGTCCGCATCCGACCCAAACACGCATGGCCGCAAACACGAATAGAATCTGCGCTTGTTTTGGGCACACGACCATTCGTACGGCTTCCCCAGTTACCCACCTTGCTCACCACAATCAAATTATCACGCATCGCAGACGTAATTGTTTTACCAATGCGCATCTCACTCATACCATTTGGAATACCATATGACTCTGCCGTATCCAACAAATTCATCCCCTGATCAATAGACGCCAACAAAATATCCGACGCCGTCGCATCACTCATCTCACCCCACTGATTACCCAAATTCCATGTGCCCAAACCCACCACAGACACATCCCAACCCGTTTTACCAAATCGTCGATTAATCATGATCATCTCCTTTATTTTTAAATAAAGAAATAAATATTGTTATCCTCCAGCCATCACTCCTCAAAACGCGGCACCCGTTGTGCCCGGCTGGTCTCCTGCGCGTTCATCTTTCTCACATACTGTTCAGACGCATCAAAATGTGGCTGAACATCCCACACATCTTGCTGTCCACCCGCCGTCGCTTCATTAATCACCTGCCTACGTTGCTGACTTTTCATGACCCGATCCTTTACTTCACCAGCATCCCATCCCGCGTGCACATGATCTTTCAACACATCCAATTGATCTGAATAGTCCTCATCTTCAATACAATTATTCAATTCCTGTGGATCTTTTTCTAAATCGAATAACAGCGGTGCCTCATCATGCACATACACATATTTTGTGCCCCCACCCACAGCCATCCGCATCGGCTGATACACACCCTCGCTATAATATTCCACCACTGCCCGATCTTTCCATCCATCACCTTTCCCATGCAACAAACCACCCAAACTGTCTCCAGCAACACCCGCCTCTACATCTTGCCACCCTTCCAAATCCCCCAATTCCAAAAACGTGGGAAACAAATCGACCAAACTCACCGTTTCTTGCACACGTGATCCTTTTGCAATATCCCCACCCGAAAATATCAAAGGCACCCGCACTGACGGATCAAAAAATGTGCGCTTAAACCACATCCCATGCTCACCCAACATTTCACCATGATCACTCGTCACCACAACTATTGTATTCTCCCTCAAACCCAACCGATCCAACTCAGACACCAACAAACCCACCTGATGGTCAAAATAGCTAATCATGCCATAAAATGCATGACGGGTGTTCCTGATCAAATTTTCATCAGGCGGATACACATCAACCATATGATGTATTTGCAACCACTGATTAAACGGGTGCATATCCTCCAATGCCTGACCAGACACCGCAGGCATATCAATCTCCTTGTGATCATACAAATCCCACCACGGCTGTGTGATCGTAAACGGATCGTGTGGATGTGTATAGCTTGCACATAAAAAAAACGGCTTATCTTCCGATTGCCGTGCTTTGTCTCGCAACGATTCCAAAGTACGAAACGTCACTTCTTCATCATAGTCCAACTGCATGCTCCACGTGCACAACCCAGCTTCTTTGAGTTGATCCACTGCCGTGCCAGGATTGTGATACGCACCCTTTCTCCAATCGGGTGTCCATACAAAACCCGACGGATAAATCTCAGGCGTCAATCGACGCTCAAACCCGTGCAATTGATCGGGCCCAATGAAATGCATCTTACCCGCCAATTCCACTGAATAATCTGCACGCCGCAAATGATGCATAAATGTAGGTGTGCTCGATAAAAAATCGGTTCCATTATCAAACGTACCCACATCACTCACAAACTGGCCCGTGCACATACTTGCTCGCGACGGGGCAGAAATTGGGCAATTGCAATAAGCCGAATCAAACATCACACCCGTATCGCACAACGCATCTATATTCGGCGTTTTCACTATTGGGTGCCCATAACCGCCTACCGTATAAGCAGGCAACTGATCGGCCATAATCATCAAAATATTCGGTTTCTTATTCGCCACCCCTTATTCCCCTTTTCCAATTCTTTTTTTCCACTCCGGATACCCCTTATTCATCAGCCTTCTCGGCCAACCACCATACCACCCATATCCCGTACGTCGTTCCAACGCCACTTCAGCCAATGAATACACAACAATCCCATCTCGGTTACACATAAAAGGCCGAAACGTGTCCACCTCGTGAAAACGCGCCCACAAAGGTGGCGCAGTGGCATCTTCAACCACCACACGATCCGTCGTTGCCGTATGATTTTTAAATCGCGTCGCATCCACCTTCACAGTTTCAACCCGAATGCCTTCTATCTTTGACACCTCAAACCAAGCCATCGCATGCTCTATCGCATCAATGACTTCAACACTCGGTTCTTCAATCTCCATCAAAAATTCAACAATGCCCGTACTCTCTCCTGGGCAAATCGACGGCAACTCATAACTGCGCGCTTTTGTCGGCAGCAACGTCTCATGATCGTGTTGCTGACACCACGCCGTCTTTTTGCCATTCACCACAATCTGGCATTTAAGTGTCACTTCAATGGCCCGGTCCAATGCCACTTTCGCTTTTTGCCGATAGGCATCATCCACCCAAGAAAAGTGCGACGCACCATCTACAATATCGCGCATAGTACGCATCGTCCCCAACATCACATCATCATTGTACGTAATCGCATCCACATCCCATCCCCGCCACCCGCCACTGACATTTTGCAATCCAAATATAAAATCCAAACCCCGCTCAGCCGATTTCCGATACCGCTCCAATTCCGTCACCGTATACACCTTTGCCAAATACGCCACATGTGTATATGTACTGCGATTGTCCAAGGTGCTACGCAATGAACGCACCCCCTTAATCGCCCGCACCGTGTCCGGATGAATCTCTACCTGCCAATCCACATCCTTTGGCCACCCACCATCTTCATTTTGCAACCCCACAATATTCTCAGCAATCAGAACAATCTGCGCCGGTTCATACATCCGATCATTGCGATCTCGCCCATACCGCTTTCGCCAATGGCTCATACTGTCTCTCAGAGGCCGAAGATCTATCTCTTCATACATCTCTGATTTTGCTACCCTCACAACCTCATCCTCAGCACAAGCCGAGCTTATCCCCACCAACACACTCAACATAAAACCAAACAAGCCATACATAAAAACCCCACTCTAAAAAACTCACAATGATTTACACTTTTTACTTTTTACTTTTTACTTCCCCTACCAATTGTGCAAGTTGTGCCCATCATCTGGGAACCAAATATAATCAACCACAGATGACATACCCAATGACACCACATATCCAATGACAAGCCCAAAGAAAAATGGGCGGGCGCGTTCATACAATGTAATACCGCCAATGCGTAAAATAATAGACTTGGCTGCCCACACCAA
>JABIFK010000497.1 GCA_018650745.1 Candidatus Latescibacterota bacterium
ATGCAGACTTTGCCAGCCCAGATCGAATACACATCGTATGCACCGTTTGCTGAATGGGGTCTCCAGCACTTTCTGTCCAATACAAAGCTTGCAAACAAACCTCACGTGCTTTGTGTCGTGATTTGGTCATGCGTCTTTTTCCCAATTGTCTAAGACACTTACCATCTCAATCGCACCCATAGCAGCATCCCATCCTTTGTTGCCTGCCTTAGTACCAGCACGTTCAATGGCCTGCTCAATTGTATCGGTTGTCAAAATACCAAACATCACCGGAATACCCGCATCTCGCGAGGCACTTGCTATCCCTTTTGCAGACTCATTGCACACATAATCATAATGCGACGTACTGCCTCGAATCACAGCCCCCAAACAAATAACCCCATCATAACGCCCACTGTGAGCCATTTTTTGAGCCATCAAAGGAATTTCAAAACTTCCAGGCACCCACACAACATCTATCGCATCAGAGTCACCATCATGACGCGCAATACAGTCTAAAGCGCCTCCCAATAGTTCTTTTGAAATAAATGCATTGAATCGCCCCACCACAATTCCAAATCGCTTGTCTTTAGCAGACAAGGTTCCTTCATAAACATTAGGCATCATTTTCTCCTGATGATTCACCTTCTATGTTGAGTGCATCTTCTTTAAAAATATGTCCCATTTTTTCTTGTTTGGTACGCATATAAGACAAATTCCACTTATTCACCTGAATGTCCACGGGCACACGATCAACAATTTTAATCCCATATGCTTCGAGTCCCACGCGTTTTGAAGGATTATTTGTAATCAATTTCACCTTACAAATACCCAAATCGGACAAAATCTGAGCGCCAATCCCATAATCCCGTTCATCCATTTTAAAGCCCAACTTCAAATTGGCTTCAACCGTATCG
Organism: Candidatus Latescibacterota bacterium; assembly: GCA_018650745.1. Lineage (GTDB taxonomy): Bacteria > Latescibacterota > UBA2968 > UBA2968 > UBA2968 > JABIFK01. Next base: position 897 of record JABIFK010000497.1, read on the forward strand.
TAGCCTTCCTCTTGTAATTTATAAGCACGCAGTTTACCGCGTAACCCAATGCCCCGTCCCTCTTGGCGCATATAAACCAATGCCCCACGGCCTTCTTTTTCAATCATCTCCAGAGCCGAATGTAAATTCACTTCACAATCACATCGCAAAGAACCCAGCGCATCACCCGTTAAACACTCTGAATGCATGCGCACCATCACAGATTCATCACCCGACAAATCACCTTTGACCAAAGCCACATGCTCGCGTTCATCCACATCGCTCTCATAAAGATGCAACTTAAACTCCCCAAAACGCGTGGGCATATCGATAGATTCCACACAGCGCACAAGCTTTTCTGAGCGACGGCGATAAGCAATCAAATCGTGAATTGTGATCACCTTGAGATCAAACTGTTCGGCAATTTCCACCAACTCTGGCAACCGGGCCATGGTACCATCTTCATTCAATATCTCACACAAGACACCGGCAGGATACAACCCCGCCAACCGAGCCAAATCAACTGTTGCTTCCGTGTGCCCAGCTCGCCGCAAAACACCACCGGGCATAGCCCGAAGCGGGAAAATATGCCCCGGACGTCCGAAGCTTTCGGGACGTGTTTTGGAATCTACAAACTGACGAATAGTTTCGGCACGATCGGAAGTCGAAATGCCTGTGGTTACGCCATAGAGTGCATCAATGCTCACGGTAAAAGGCGTGCCATGCAAGGCCGTATTGGAATTGACCATCATGTCCAATTCAAGCTCTTCTAATCGATCTGGCATGGCAGGCAAACAGATCAAACCCCGCCCATGACGTGCCATAAAATTAATTGTCTCGGCCGTTACCTTTTCGGCGGCCATAATGAAGTCGCCTTCATTTTCGCGATCTTCATTATCAACCACAATCACAATTTTGCCTTCTCGAATATCTACCAGAGCGTCTTCGATACTCGAAATTTTCCCAGCAATATCTTCATCAGCCATACCCACATCCTCTACGGACAAATCTTCAATAGTTTACATAAATCAGCAAGAACCGGAATGTCTCACGTCTTAATCTTATTCACTCAAATCCCATTTTTTGGATTTTTTCCTCTGTCAATTTACCATCATATCCAAATTGGGTCAAACGCTCTAAATATCGCGCAATCATATCCACTTCCAAATTCACCACATCACCAGGGCGTTTGTCTTGCAATGTTGTCACAGACAAAGTATGTGGAATAACCGATACAGAAAATGTGCGCGATGTCACAGAAACCACCGTCAAACTGATGCCAGTGACCGAAACCGATCCTTTTTCGGCAATATATGGTGCCAGTGTTTCGGGCATCTCAAATTCTAAAACCACGTTATCAGCAGAG
>JABIFK010000014.1 GCA_018650745.1 Candidatus Latescibacterota bacterium
CGCTGGGGCAGCACCACAATATTGGCTGCGCCCTGCTGCCAACACGAGTTACGCTCACAGGTTGCATTGCCAGCATTCTCACCCGTTCTACAGCACGGTATTCTCAAACAAAGAACTGCCGAAATCCTCACCGACGCTTGTCGCGCGCAAATTTTGCGCATCTTGGCGTATCGCACAGACGTGGTTGAATTTATCGATTCCAAACACACACCTAAAAATCTCCTCATCCGTGCAAAAAAATCGGCCCCCTCAAACACCCAAAAACATGTTGACGAATATCTTACATTGCGCAACCAATGGCACATTGAACCAAGCCTTGAAAAATTCCTGAAAGAAGAACTCTCACCTTTTCTCACATAATTTGGAGGAGGCATGAAACGCATCGGTTTTTTACTCAAAGTCAAAAAAGATAAAATTGATGAATACAAAAAGATTCACGCCAAAGTCTGGCCCGAGCTGTTAGAAACCTTAAGCCGGTGTGGGTGGCACAACTACTCACTCTTTATGCAAGACGACGGTACCTTGTTTGGTTATTTCGAAACACCCAACAGTTTACAATCTGCAATTGAAGCAATGAACAACGAAGAAATCAACACAAAATGGCAAGAAATGATGGCCCCATTTTTCGAATCTCCCAATGGCGCGCGCGCAGATGAAATTTTGATGGAACTGGAAGAAGTATTTCACCTTTGACTAAAAATGAATACCGTAAACATTTTACAAATTAAACAGGCCTAATAAACCTATTATTTCTAACCCTATCAAATAGACAGTTGACTCTCTGCTATATAATCTTGTATACTCCTGATTAGGGGGGATTCCTTCCGTAACCTTTTATATGGAGGTGTCCTTGTATATTTGGGTTATTGTAGCATTGTTATTTGTGATAGGCGTGAAATATTACACGTCTAGAGAAATGGCACAGCTCGAACGGCGTTTGAATAGGGTAAAAACGGGACTCCACACAACAAAACAAGAATACGACGCTGTTCAAGTTACACAAATGGAGACTCAGAAAGCCGAAGGTGCAATGGAGGACCGCATCACGCACATGAAAGAAATCATTCAAGACATTAATGTGCGTTTGACACAAACCGACACATCACAAGAAACACCGTCTATGAGTATTCAAAACATCATGGACGGTCAATGAAAAACCTCGAAGCATTTTGCTCCGGGGTTTTTCATTGACCCCTACGTGAAGAACATATACTTTATGCCCCCTCAATATCCAACCTCCACCATACTTAATGAATGACCCAATCAAAGGAATACATGAATCAATCCCACCTCCAACTCATCGCTCAAGAACTCAATATCCGCATCAACCAAGTCGAAGCCGTTGCCAATCTATTGGCAGCAGGCGGCACAGTGCCTTTTATTGCACGCTATCGCAAAGAAGCCACCGACAGCTTAGATGAAGTGGCCATCACAAGCATTCGTGACCGCTTAGACCAATTGACCGAATTGGATAAACGTCGTGAGTCCATCCTCAAATCTCTCGAAGAGCACGGACACCTCAATGACGATCTCCAAAAAAAGGTCGAAGCTGCCAAAACCCTCACCGAGCTCGAAGACATTTACTTGCCCTATCGCCCCAAGCGCCGTACAAGAGCCACCATTGCACGCGAAAAAGGCTTAGAACCCCTTGCACAACAGCTCTTTGACCAAGAAAGCATCCAGCCCAAACAAGAGGCCCTAAATTATATTGACGCAGAAAAAGAGGTAGATTCTGCAGAAGATGCTCTGGCAGGAGCACGCGACATCATGGCCGAATGGGTCAGTGAAAACCAACAAGCCCGTGAGCAAATGCGCACCCATTACGAAACACGTGGCACCTTTCGCTCCAAGGTCATTCCGGGCAAAGAAGAAGAAGGTGCCAAATACCGCGATTATTTTGAGTGGCTAGAGCCAGTCTCACAAGCCCCATCCCATCGCATTTTGGCCATGCGTCGCGCCGAAAAAGAAGGCATGCTCACCTTGAGAATCTTGCCACCAGAAGAAGAAGCCATTGCCAGCTTAGAATCTCTGTTTATTAGAGCTCAAAATGAGGCTGCTGGGCAGGTCAAACTCGCCATCGAAGATTGTTACAAACGCCTTTTATCCACCTCTATCGAAACAGAGATTCGCCTCAACACAAAAAAACGGGCTGACGAAGATGCCATTCAAATCTTCACCGAAAATTTGCGTCAGTTGCTTATGGCCGCCCCATTGGGGCAAAAAAATGTAATGGCTATTGATCCGGGTTTTAGAACGGGGTGCAAACTGGTATGCCTCGACCGCCAAGGCAAACTGGAGTTTACCGACACCATTTACCCTGGCCAAGGCGCTGGGCGAGATGCAGAAGCACGTGAGAAGCTCACCCAATACACCAAACAATACGCCATAGAAGCCATTGCCATTGGCAACGGTACAGGTGGGCGTGAACTCGAAAGTATGGTGCGCGAGTTGTCACTGGGTGTTTCTATCGTAATGGTCAATGAAAGTGGTGCATCGGTCTACTCTGCATCTGAACTTGCCCGTGAAGAATTTGCCGACTATGACCTCACTGTGCGTGGCTCCGTGTCCATTGGACGCCGTCTGATGGACCCCTTAGCCGAGCTCGTAAAAATTGACCCCAAATCTATCGGTGTTGGGCAATACCAACACGATGTTGATCAAAATGCCCTCAAAAACAGCTTGGATGATGTGGTGATGAGTTGTGTAAATGCAGTGGGCGTTGAAGTCAACACGGCCAGCAAACAGTTGCTCACCTATGTTTCAGGTTTGGGCCCACAGCTTGCAGGTAACATTGTAGCTTATAGAGATGAAAATGGCCCTTTCAAATCACGTGCGGCACTAAAAAAAGTCCCTCGTTTGGGCCCCAAAGCCTTTGAACAAGCCGCCGGTTTCTTACGTATTCAAGATGCCAAGAACCCATTGGATGCCAGTGCCGTTCACCCCGAAAGCTACACCCTTGTCGATGCCATATCCAGAGATCTGCAAACCACCCTTCAAGACCTGATTCAGAAAGACGACCTGAGAAAGCAAATTGATCTCAATCGTTATGTAACCGAAACCGTTGGTTTGCCAACGCTCACAGATATTATAGAAGAATTGGGCAAACCAGGGCGAGACCCCCGTGACCAATTTGAAGCATTCAGTTTTACAGAAGGCGTCAACACGCCAAACGATCTTGTAATAGGCATGAAATTACCTGGGCTCGTCACCAATATCACCGCCTTTGGTGCTTTTGTGGATATTGGCGTACACCAAGACGGCCTCGTCCACATCAGCCAGTTGGCCGACAAATTTGTTAAAAATCCCGCCGATGTGGTTCACGTTCAACAAAAAGTAAACGTAACCGTGCTCGAAATCGATCACGCACGCAACCGCATCGCCCTCTCAATGCGCCAAAGCCCCGAAACCAAACCCGAAGCGAGATCTTCTGCCAATACGCCCAAAACACAACCTAAAAAAACACGCTCCCCACAAAAAGCGCGCCCACAGAAAAAACGCGAAGAACCCGTCAGCAACACAGCTTTTGCAGATGCACTTAAAAAAGCGGGGTTGAAATAATCGAGCAAACAAGAGGAGCTTCATTAAAGTATTGATCGCTGAAGGCCAAAAATCATGTCAAATATATTCGACGTACCCATTCCTTTGCCAACGCAAGAGCAATTTGACGACTTGATTCCAGATCAAGGCGTCAAAATTGAACGCATTGTCTCCACGGGACAAACCACACCAAAAGGAGAATGGTATGATCAAGACCGCGACGAATGGGTCATTGTCGTCCAAGGTGATGCCAAGCTCGAATATGAAAATGGCCAGATAGAAACGCTTCAGCAAGGTGACCATCGCCTCATTCCTGCCCACAAAAAACATCGCGTCGCCCACACCAGCACCGACCCACCGTGTATTTGGCTTGCCGTACACGGCCAACTCACATCGAAATAAACACCAAAGGCAGCACACAATAAAAATCGGACAGGTAAAAACCTGTCCGATTTTTTCAAGATTGGGGTGTCAGAACCCGATAATAAGAAGAGACAGTTTCAGGTGACAATCACAGTATTTGATACAACCATCCCAACATAGCGGCATCCCAATGAAACCCTTCAGAACCATCCCTATATGCCTAATGCTGTGTTTATTGCTCAGTGCACCACTCTTTGCCGATCGTTTTGCTGGCAGACCACTGCGCGTTGACACCCGCGTAGGCACCGAACTCAGCCCCATCAACGACGGCATCAGTGACCTTCCGATACTTGTAGCAGACGACATTTTCGACATTGAACTGTTTGTAGAAGGTGGGCGAGGCGGGCGCACAGGTGCGTTTACCGTTGCTTTCGAGAATTCCGGGAATAATTTTGGCGAACATTTTGTTATAGAGCGCATCAGAGGCATCTTGCCACAGGCCGATGCCCCCGGCCCAACCACCGTCAAAGCCTGTGCCGACCGTCCCGCCATTGTACCACAAAGCGGTTATTTCGCAACAATCACATTACGTGCCAAAAAAGACATCCCAGCAGGGCTACAACTGCGTTTCCATAGCACCCACACAACCATTACAGACGACAATACATCAAAACCAGACATTCTCAGTGTGGGCAATACCATTGTCGTGTTTGGCCGCCCCAATTACAACCTGTTCCTCGATTTAGATACTGCCCCAGGCAATCAAGGCATTGTTGAAGCAACCGGCCTGAGCACAACCAATGGCATCAGTGTTCAAGTATTTGGCGAAAGCATTCGTTTCATGACAGGGTTTATTCTTCGTTTTGAATATGACGACAGTCAGCTCAAATTTGAAGATTTCATTCCCGGTCCTTCACTACCCCGTGCACAAACATTAGACCCCGTAGGCACCCTCCTCGACAGCCCCCTTGTTGAAATCGAAGTCACTGCCGCATCTTTTAGTGGCAGTGCCAATGTAGAAGACGGCCTGCTGGGCACCCTTCTCTTCCAGCCCAGCGAATACCTCACCCGTACGGGCCTCGTTATGTCTGGGGCCGAAATCCGTCGCGGTGGCACATTCAATCCGTTCTTCACACCTTTGAGCGTCGAATTTTCACGTTTAGATGCCGATTTTGACAAAGACGGTTCTGTAGGCTTTCGCGACTTTTTATTGTTTGCCGAACACTTTGGCAGCGAGCGCGGTCAAGATCGCTACGATCCAGCTTTTGATCTCTTACCCGATAGCAATATCAATTTCGCAGACTTTGTGCTCTTCACCGAGAGCCTCTCCTTCTTCAAAGTCACAGTTCTCGACTGATCTATAAAAAATCGCGTAGAGCATCAATGCCCTACGCGATCATTCTTCCACCAAAGTATGCCCTACAATCTGCGCCTTATCGCCAGCCTTCTTGCCACTGCCCTGTTTTCAAATTGCTCTCAATAAGCCATTTACGCATCGCTTCCAACATGTCCTGTTTGATGTCCTGACAATTAGGGTCATCCCACAAATTCTTCTCTTCTTTTGCATCTTTCTCCAAATCAAACAATTGCCCCATGGGTTCATCAATAAAGTGAACCAGTTTCCATTTTTCAGAACGTACCATGGTCATAAATGCCGTTTCTTGCAAAATACCGTCACGCACGTGTTCGGCAAATACATACTCACGCAAAGCTTGGTCTTCGCCCTTTAATGTAGGCAACAACGACATCGCCTCCATCGTCTTGGGGGGGGCAACACCCGCCAATTCCAAAACAGTAGGCCCCAAGTCAAATA
>JABIFK010000621.1 GCA_018650745.1 Candidatus Latescibacterota bacterium
CCCAAAAGCCATACCACCCCTTTTGCGGGATCAAAAACGGTCTTGTCTGCATTGACAATTGCCGACACCATTTTGTCATACGTCGAAATATTTGCACTGCGAAAACCCGTCAATCCCAAATTTTGCCCTGCGTAGTGATATCCCAAATGAATAATAAACAGACACGAACCCAAAAACCCAGCCGCAAATGCCAAAACAACCGTCCAAAAAACCCAACGCCGTCGCACCAGCAAACCAGAAAACAAACGCAAGTGGTGGGGCAACGCTGGCCATGCCGGAATGCGTGTGTTACCAAAAAATGCGCTTGAATTGATCAACCCCATACCCACCATATTTGCTCGAGACAAAGTCGCTGTCCCACCCAAACTCTGTATAATTCCACCACCCTTTGTTCCCACAGGAAACAAATAAGAACACCCCGTCACAGCCGTATATTTGGCCACCACAAAATAACCCACATACATCAAACCCAGCTGCATAACCGCCAAAGACCAAGACAACCCCATCCCCACAAAACAACCCAAAACGTAAACCGTTGTGCTCACCAACCCAATCAATGCCAACCGATACGAAATGGCCCCATCATCATCTGGTACCCGAATACCTTGCCACGCGATATGACACACCCGAATCAAATGAGATCGTGCCACCCACACCGAATACACCGCTAAAAACACCATCGCACCATGAGAAGACAGCAGCATAATTTCACCCGATTCGGCTTGTTGTCCGGCATATCCCACAGCAAAACCTACGCGTGCCATCAATCCTTCTTGCAAAATAGCCACCAAACGCAAAACCCAAATGCTGAACAAAATATCCAAGTTACACAAATACATCAACCCAATCACAGGCGGCAATACACGCAAATAAATCGGTGGAAATGAGCGCGCAAACGGAATCTCCTTGGTCAAGTAATCATCAAACAAACCAATGCGTGGCAAATTGGGTGCAAAGTAACCCATCATATTCCACACATATACACAAAATACAATGCCAAACCCAGCCAAGAAAAAGGGGTCACGGAAAATCTTAGGCACCCGATGCCCCTCATCAAATCCTTCTGTCAACGCCACCGGAAAGACCACCAAAGGAAACGTCAACCGCTCAGACTCTTCCCACTGCTTTTGAAAGAGTATCGAAATACAAAACCCTGCCAGCACCAATGCCAACGAAATAGAGAACCACCAATAAAGCGTGGGCAACCATCCAAACAGAGGCATACTGGCCCCTTCGGACAAACCCTCATAAAATGGGCGAATAATCCCCTCACCATGGGGCATCATCCACCAGGGCAATACATCAAACAACACTTCTTCCCAACGGTTTTCAGGCGACACAAAAAAAGTCGGTGAACTTAAAACACCTCCCCAATACGCCGTCCATCCACTGGCCGACACCGTGCCAACAATCCACGACATACTGTAAATCACCAACAGCTCTGCCGAAGACAACGCAATACGTGGCCACACCAACTTCAAAATTAAATTGATACAGATCCATCCCACAAACGGCATGAGCATCGCAATAGGCAATTGCGATTTCACCAACGAAGCCGACCCCAAAATCATGCCCGCATAATCGCTGTAAATATTCAATCCCGCAGCCGTTACCGTACCCAACACCACAGCACGCAACGTAATATGCCGCTTCTGCTCGGATAAAGGTTCAGCATGGGTCTCAGTTTGTGCCATAGACGCCCTATACCAAAGTCAAAGTTGAGTCTTGCGCGAACGCCCTGACCACATTGAGCAGTTGCGCAATTGAACTACAGAGGGATTCGTCTGCAATAAGTCGTTTTTATATCAAGCTGACATATCCAATTGTTTTTGCTTTGTTACTCAAGGTTGCAACGCTGTATCAATGCGAAGCAATGCTTCAACAAGTTCATCGTGAATGTTGCTGTAAGGAATTTGCCCACCCATAAGCGGCACCTGATCAACGGCATAGCCCCCCCGATCTGCCGTCTCCCGATCTGGTGCATATCCCGTAGAATCATTCACCAACCCAGTAACCAATGGAACAGTACTCTCAGCTTGTGCATTGATCTCACGTTTTATCTGCTGAAAAACCTCAAAACCACTGCCCAAAATAGAAACTTTGCCAATGGCCATGCCCTGCAATTCTGTTGGTGGAATATGAGACCCATCGCGTTCCATCCGGTCAATAATACCACGCAACGCATTGGCAAAAACAACACTTAGCGCACGCTTATGATCCCGATGCAAATCCGCACTGCTGCACATATCATTTGGCACGGCACCAATAATATCCTCAGCCTCTTTCAATTTGGCTTTCAAATCTGCCAACGACCATGCCCGACGCGAAAAAGTCACCGATTCACTAAAACAAGCAATGCGATCAACCAAAAACGGCTCGGCCTGTTCAACACCCTCACGCAATGCCCGAGCATAACGTCCGGCAAGTACATCCAACGCCTGAAGAGACATGTCCTGGCTCTCATGAGCAACACACGCGTTGACATCCCCTAAGGCACCCTGTAAAAAAAGCCCAATCGCACCATCATATTCATCTCCCACACAATTGGACGCAACACCACAATAATCGCCATGCAAAAGATATGATTTTTCACAACACGAAACGGGATGACAACTAAAATAGCTGAAAAAGCCAACCAACTTCTCCCCAGCTCTTGCCGTAATCACATGACATGTGGTATCTGTTAGCTCTGGGCGATCAGGTGTCCACCCTTCGACCAACGCAATTTCGGGCGCAACACAGTGCTGATCATATTCTCGATTGATGCCAATGCCCTCACACGGAATCTCTGCATGAGCAAATGTCACCTCGGCCAAATTTCCAACAGCCTGTATCGCCGCCTGAACCAACAAAACAGGCAGGATTTCGGCATAAAACAAATCCCGTTCTCCCCAGCCAATATAATATGAAACAGCCGGGCCACTGTGCGTGTGCGAACACGCCAACATAATCGCATCTTTAGAAATGCCCGTATGTGCTTCAATCTTTGCCCGTACCATGTTGGTAAAGTCAAGCGATACCCCTAACAAATCACATGCAATCAACAACATGCGTTCACCATCAAGCTCCAAGACCATCGCTTTTGCCCACAAACGATCTCTCACCCCAGTGCTCTGACGAAGAATATAAGGACCAAAACCCGTCATCTCCACCCCCACACGCGGAGTGATATCTGTCTGAGCAAATCCCGCTTTCACCATACCCATCAATCCCTTCTATTGTTGTGAAATATTTTTTTCATACGCTCTTAAGGCATCTATATTGGCCTCAACCTTATAAACAATATCGGCCAACCGCTGCATAGCTTTTTGATTGGGCTTATAATAATTGAAAGCAAATTCCAAAGCGTGATCAATTTTATACTGACAATTGGGTGTTTCAACTTTTCGATAATCTACTTTGGCACGCTTAAGATTATCCAACCACATCGTTTGGGGCCCTTTATAACCCTGCCAATTGATCCGTTTCCAAGTGTGAATGGGAGAGGGCACATAGTGCCCAATACCAAACCCTTCAGCAGAAAGAGCTTTCTCAAATGTTTCTCTGCGAATACCCGCAGCTTCAAAATTGAAATTGCACGTTGTAATGTGGTAGGCAGGATTGGCATATTTGGAATACTTCGGCAATTTCATATATTTTGCATCTTTCAAATACGTCGTCAACAAAGCCATATTCTGCCGACGTCCTTCAATCTCACGAGGGAGCTTTTTAAACTGTTCACTGAGCAAAACAGCCGTAATCGCATTCATGCGATAGGTATAAACCAAAGAATCGGTATAGGGTTTGAGCTCATCCACACAACTGCGATCTTGCAAACGCCCCATATGCTGCCCAATCATGCCCCCTCGCCAAAGCACCTCTTCATGGGGTGTGACCATATAACCCGCTTCAATGGTTGCCAGCAACTTGCCACCCATACACGAAAAACCAGCCGCATCACCAAAATTGCCAACAGGCGTCCCCTTCCAAGTTGCACCATGTGCCTGGCTGCCATCTTCAACCACCACCAAGTTATGTTTACGAGCAATTTTCATAATCTTGGTCATATCGGCAGGCTGTCCATAAATATGCACAACCAAAATGGCTTTTGTGCGAGACGTAATCAACGCTTCAATCGTATCGGGGTCCAATAACCCCGTATCTTTTTTAACATCGGCAAAAATTGGAATCGCATTTTGATGCAAAATGCAAGAAATAGAAGCACCCCATGTATAAGGTGTAGTGATAACCTCATCACCTGGCCCAACCTCCAACCCCGCCAACGAAGATTGCAAAGCCCCATGTCCAGAGGCCGTGCCCATTGCATGCAAACCCCCATGAAATTTGGAAATGGCCTGCTCTGCTTCTTTAATCTCAGGAGAGGACAATCCCAACCCCAAAACCTGCCCCTTCTCCAAATTGGCAGCAACCCGCTTAACAGCCCTTTTAGAAAACGTTGGAAACGGCGGTTGTGCAAGCACTCCCAACTTCTTACCCCCCAAAATCGCGAGCGTTTCTTTGCTCATAAACCTACTCCTAGTATTAAAATGAAATCCATTGCATTGACAACATGTTTCAGATAGAAACCGCCAGATGCGCGAAATATAAAAGTGTTTGAACTTAGGCAAATTTAGAAGATTTGCAAGTCCTCAAATTGCAAGAACTTAAAAAATGAACTTGCCTGTCATTTCTGAATGTTTTAATCTGAAACTCAGCCTTTAAAACAATAGGTTCCCAACAAACACATATGAGAACAACAACCGAGTTATCAACAAACGTATTTGAAAAATTATGGCATCTCAGTCATCCACATCGCTTATCTGCTCACCGCCTGAATCATCGCAATAATATACCCATACTGAAACGCCCACGCTTGCCTTACTCGTTTCGAAACACCTTCTGGAGCCACATCATCTTCGTGTTGTGGGGCATGATCGGGCATCAACATATATTCATAGCCCACCTCCTGAAACACTTTTGCAATCTCAAACATATCTAAGTCACCCTCATCGGGCCACGTTTCTTGGAAATTATGCAAACCACCTCGAATATTTCTAAAGTGCACATTAAAAATTTTCTTCCGCTCACCAAAATAACGCACAATATCAGCCAATTCATCAGCCGGGCTTTCCAAGCCTTCAGATGCCACGCCACAACAAAAATTAAACCCGTTATAAGGACTGTCTACCAATTCGACAAATCGCTTCAACCCCTCCAGAACCGGATAGTTCCATCGCTCCACACCTTTCAAAACCACAGCGGGCGGGTCATTCAAATGGCACGCCAGTTGAACTTTATATTCTTCAGCCACCGGAACCACACGCTTCAAAAAATATTCAATCCGTTCAAACGCTTCATCACGACTTACTTCTCCTGCTTCGGTCAGCGTTTCATTGTCATACTCATCCAACTTAAATGTGCTATACGTCGAATTTCCACGACCCACTGTACGTGGTGTGCGCTGGTGTGTCACAATGCAAAAATTGTAATTCAATGCCCGCAAACCCGCTCTTCCTGCATTCTCAATAATTTTGCACACCTTGTCCAAATCTTCATCACGTTGTGGGTCTTGTGCTAAGGGAATGCTCCGAGGCAAACCAAAATGGATCGACTCCACATTCACCCCATACTTCGCAGCCTCTTCTTTATGCTTTGCAAGTGTGGCTTCTTCTGTATCCGGCACAGATGCATCCAAGTGCGTTACTCCATGCCGTGTTAAAAATTCCATTTCCTTTTTTGACGTGCCAAAACTTTGTGTGCCAACGTACATCGTCTTCCTCCTGTGAACAAAAACGAAAAAGGATTTCAAAATGATACATTCACATTTAAAAACCTGCTCAATCAGTCCAAGTCACCCAATGATGTGGCATTGTACGATTTAGAGTTTGGAATATTGCCTCCCAGATAGTCATACAACCGAGATGCCGTCTCTATTGTTTTATTTACATACCGTTTCTGGGCAATATTAGACAAGTAATGCGCGTTAAACAAATGGCCCGATTGATCCACTGTATAAATACGCCCATCCATTTCTTTTTGATTGGCCGGATTGTTCTTTTGCAAAACACCAATTTGGGCAATCACATCCCCAGTGTTGGCATAATGCTCTATGTAAGGCACCAAACGGTTGCATTTGCGACTCAATTCCGTATCGGCATCGATCTCATCAGCCGCCGAACCAAAGGTATAAACTTCCAATTTTTCAAGATCAGATTTTCGCCCGTGTTGCTGATACGCTTGAACCAAATCTCGAACAACGTTCGAAGCCACAATCGCACCCTGAGAGTGAGCCAATAAAACGACACGATCATACGCATCAGATGCCAGGGCATTTTCGACCCTCACTTTGGTGTATAACGCAGGCGTAGACGTAAAATCAAAGGTCCGACCAAAAACACTTTCAATCAAATCAACAAACACACCGTCTGTTGGATTGTTGATCAATTCAATGGGCCGGCCAAAAAGCTCATAGAGATACGCCCCATTCATTTGTAACATCGTCGGATCAGTCGCAATCCCATTCACAAAAAACCACTTCTCATTCCCAAATACATTTTCCCCTTCGTCAGACAGAACACTGGGATCTCCGTCAAAAGGATACGAACTCGGTGCCCCTCGAAAGGGGAACACACGAGGTATAAACATCAAAGCCAAAGCCTGCGTAATATTTTCAATCGTACGTGCCCATTCAGGCGAATGCGTACCTTGAGCCAGCTTGAACTCACCCCATTGAGCCAAATTAAATTCCGAATGTTTGTTGGGGTGCCAAGACGACCGCGGCCCAATAATAGAAAAAAGAGGGGACCAAGGTGGCACTTTAACAAGGTGTTGGGCCACAAGCTTCAGATCTTCAAAAATACTCGATATTTTATTCTGTCGCTTATTTCGATTCGCCATCCAAATAGCCCCTTTTTGACCCATCATTTTTAAAAAAAAGAGGTGCATATTTCGCACCTCTTCAGAATACATATCAAAAATTCACGCGTCAATGACAATGATGACTGACATCATAAAACTGACACATCTATCATTTTGGTACATCAATGCGATAAACGGCGCGCTTACCATCCTTATCTGACGTAAAATAAACAGCATCAGCGGCATGGTTATAAATAGGATGTGGATGGCTGTCTTGGCTATCCCAACTTGAACCATGGCGACAAAGGGGTATCCATTCCATCTTACCCGCCTTCCAATCCACGTACTGCAAGGTGATCCACACACCCGCCCGCTGCGACAAATCACCTTCTTGGCGATAATAACCATCAGAAACAAACCCGTTAGGATTCCCAACCGTGAAATGACCGTATTGTGTCCACCCTTGGGGAAAAGCAATTTCCACACGATCCGATCCATCGGGACGTACGCAACCCATATACCCCGGTCCATTGTCATAACCGCCATGATAAATCACAAACTGCCCATCACGTGCCCACATTTCGTGGCATGCCCAATCATCACGGCTACAGCCATCACCTTCTGGGCGTAGCCTAATATGCTCTTTGCCATCCCAAAGCCACACCCGTCGAATACCACAATCAGCTGGCCATTCATGATTGTAGAGAATTTGGTCATTATTAGTGGGTGAAAACTGGACGTGCGTAATCCAAGAGTGAGGCACTTCTTCACAAAGCACTTCCTCACCTGTGCCGGTATCATACACACGCAAATAAGACGAAAGGCCTTCCTCTTGCACACGTGCATCAATATTATAATCGGGTTTACCCTTTAACAGCGCATCTCCATCAAGTGCTCGTTCGTCGGTCGTGGGCACACACAACCGCGTGCCGTCAGTAGATACATGTGTAAAAGCCGTCATCTGCCCAGCTGGATATTCGGCAAGCACACGCATATTGCCCTGTATATCCACCGCTCGAATTTCGCGACCTTGAATATAGTATACAGTGCCACTTTGTGGATGCAGTGAAACACTTGCGCGACCAAATCCTTCATAGGGTCGGCCATCAAAGTAGACATATGATTTGAGAAACCCTTGCTCGCCAAAAGTGAGTTGTCTTTCACACCCCGTCTCCATATCTACACAAAACAAATTGGGGTGCCCCGTACGATCACTGATCACAACCAAGTGACGGTCGTCTGCCAACAAGCTGGTAGACGTAAAATAAAGCAACTGATCGTTTGCATCAGGGCAAACCGTCACACGAACAGGTACAATTTCAGACATCATCTCTCCTTTCTTATTCCCATCTTACTCTACAACGTAATACGAATACGCCAAGCATACTCAAAGTATCACTTAAGAACAACATACTTTTTATGCCAAAAAAAACACCCAAATTCTTTCATTGCCACCGCTGCATCAACGATTTTCTCCTTGCTTACCTTATCTCTATTGAAGTATGTTTGCATCCATTCGATCCAAAATCACACCTTATACAGAAAGAAACATATCCATGTCTAATAAAATTCGCTGGGGCATCATCAGCACGGCAGGCATTGCAGAAAAATCCTTCATCCCAGCCCTTCGAGAAACCAGCCGCGGTGAACTTGTCGCCGTTTCCAGCCGCGATCGTAACAAAGCAGATGCATTCGCAAAAAAACACGACATCCCTACCGTATACGATGATTACACCAGCCTACTTGAAAGCAACGAAATCGACGCGGTCTACAATCCACTGCCCAACACCATGCACGCAGAATGGACCATCAAAGCAGCCCAACACGGCAAACACATCTTCTGTGAAAAGCCACTCGCCATGTCGGCAGAAGAAATCATGGCCATGTCAGACAGTTGTGAAAAAGCCAATGTAAAGCTCATTGAAGCGTTTGTATTCCTCTTTCATAACCAAACATTAAAACTTCGCCAAATCTTAGACAGTGGTGTAATCGGAGACATTACGGCAACACATGCCGCTATGAACTTTCACATCCAACGCCCCTCCGACAATATTCGGCTCAACAAAGAATTGGGGGGCGGTGGTTTACTCGATGGCGGTGTCTACCCCATCACATTCACACGCTTTGTATTTGGAGAAGAACCCATTACCGTGCAAGCATCTTGCCTCATAGATCCCGAATACGGCGTTGATACACGCACAACTGCCATACTCGAATTCTCGCACGGGCGCTTTGCCACAATCCAAATGTCGATGGACGGCCCCGGAGGCCAAAACGCAGCAATCTATGGCGAAAAGGGATTTATCAACATTCCCCTGCCCTATCATCCAAGAAATGGCGCGCACCTATCTGTAAAAACGTCCGACGGCGAAGAACAATTCTCCTTCGACGACGGGCGACATCCATTCACACAAGCAATCGAGCATTTCCATGAGGTTCTGCTCGACGGCAAAGAATTGGCAGTACCAGCCACCAACGCCCTCGGCACCCTCGCAATCGTTGAAGCCATCTTCGAATCTGCTAAAACGGGTCAGCGCGTAACACTTTAACGCACCTGTTATCAAAAACATGAAAGTGGTACGCAACGAGGGGAAATGGGGTGGGTCAGTAAAAAAGCATTTCACTTTTGTACATATTAAAAGGCAACCCAATCGATAAAGATTGAGTTGCCTTTTAATTTTTGATACAAATCACTTACACCAAAACAGTCGCCGTTACAATAGCGATATATATTTGGCCTTCCACCTGCGTACTGCCCACAATCACCGTATCACCATTTTTGATATTCAACGTCGCCTCCAAAATTGTCGCTTATTGTTTTAAAAGTGACACATCAACCGTCTTACCCGCCCATTCATTTTGAGGCAAATCCACAGTTACCACAGTTAAAGAACCCTCTACAACAGCGCCCGTCCCTTCAAACACGCCACCTATCGTAATTTGTATCTGATCCAATTTCTGTGTCGGATCGGCTACAGAAAGTGACACACACTGTCCATCTGTTTGTACCATCACCAAACAAGGCGCATTCACAGAAACATCCATAGTATCCAAAACCTTTAAATTACCAGCTTCAAAAAACACAACCTGTGCCAAATTTCGATCAGCAAATTCAACAGCCTGCACAGCCGACGTTTGCGCCAAAACTTTAAATGGCAAATCATCTGCTTGTGTTGCAAACGCATCCCGATCTATCCCCGGCATAACAGCATAGGCATACGCCCCATCCACAGGCTGTGCGCCATGATCAACCCACATCTTAAATACATCTTTGGTTATCGTTTCTGGGCGTGTGCTGTTCGCCTCTAGGTCTTTCCAACTGCCCGTCTGTGTTTCTGCCTGCACCACAAAATTCTGTTCACCCAAAAAGAAATACCCCACTCCGTC
>JABIFK010000013.1 GCA_018650745.1 Candidatus Latescibacterota bacterium
AGCTTGAAAATGAAATTGAACGGGCACTGGTTTTGACACCCAATGGCGACCCAATTGGTGTGGATGTTTTGTCTGATAAGTTGCGCCAAGGGATGCAAACGTCTTGGCGAAAGGATGGGGCGTTGCGAGATGCGATTGAGGTTGTGGAACGCGATATGGTTCAAGCGGCGTTGGAAAGGTGCAAAGGGAATAAGACACGGATGGCGAAGCAGTTGGGGATTACACGATGGACGTTGTTACAGAAGTTGAAGGCATATGAAATAGACAGGTAGAATATTGAAATGTAAAAAGAAGCCAAGCCCACTGAAGTGATTCAGTGGGCTTTTTTATTGGGTGTGATTTTGTCAATTGGGACGCCGTCGATTCATCCCTAAGTGTTCATTATCGGACACCACTGTATCATTATCGGACACTTTAAGAACGACGCTTTTAGACCCCATTTTTATAACCTATTGTAAAACAGGTGTATAGAGGTTTGGCACCGTCATTGCTTATGAATAAAGGCACCTATCCCCCTAACCCCCTTTCCTAAAGGAAAGGGGGACTGTAATCAATTATTTGAATGTGTCACTTATACAATAGTCGTCGCGTGTTTTGTCCCTAAAATTTTACGTGACAAATAGAATCCAGATCAGACAATAATTACATCAACCGAATACTCGCCTTTCATCCCCTTTAGGGGACCGAGGGGTGCATTTTGAGGGGTCTATGTTCAAAAATTATCTCACCGTTGCCATCCGCAATCTCGCACGCCACAAGACATACACATTCATCAATGTCATTGGTCTGGCAATTGGTCTGGCGTGTAGTACACTGATATTGCTATATCTTCAACACGAATTCAGTTTTGATCGCCATCATAGCAAGGCTGATCGTATTTACCGTGTGATTGCAGGCGAACGCCTGTCCAATGGTGAAATATCATATCGCT
Source organism: Candidatus Latescibacterota bacterium (assembly GCA_018650745.1). Lineage (GTDB taxonomy): Bacteria > Latescibacterota > UBA2968 > UBA2968 > UBA2968 > JABIFK01. The sequence continues at coordinate 932 of JABIFK010000013.1, forward strand.
ACGGAGTACAAGGGCCTGTTGCATCTGCAATGGCAGAATATTTTCCTGAAATCGAACATGGCACACGGTTCTATCGGCGGCCTTCCAAGTATGTAGATGTTCTTGTTGAGGGCAAAGAAAGATTAGGCGTTAGGGCGATGCTTACCGATGCAGAAATTTTCAATATTTTCGATTACTCACTTGTCAAAGGCGATATACAAACAGGGGTGCAAACGCCGTTTTCTGTTTTTATTACCGAGGCCTTTGCGCAGAAACTTTTTGGCAGTGAAGATCCTATTGGCAAAGACATGTTAATCCAGAGCAAATGGTTTAACGACACCTATACCATTGCAGGTGTTCTCAAAGACATTCCCACGACAAGCACCTGGGAACTTGCTCCTGATCTGATTACCACCACATTTCCATCTCATCGGCCTCAGACTATGGAAAGTCTACAGAACGATTGGGGCGTGTATATTGCATTCACCTATATATTGCTCAAACCCAATGCTTCGATTGCCGACTTAGAAGCAAAATTGGCAGCCTTTGCCAAGCGCCATTTGGGCGAAGAAATGGCTCAAAATGTCCATTACAAAGTTATGCCGCTTACAGAACTACATCTGTACGGACACAAATATAAGGTGTTTGGGCACGGCGGCATCACAACCTGTTATACGTTTGGTCTGATCGGGATCTTGATGCTCACCGTCGCCTGCATCAATTTCATGAATCTGTCCACGGCTCGGTCTTCTCGCAGAATGCGTGAAGTGGGCATGCGCAAAGTGGTGGGTGCCAAACGCACACAGCTTATCTATCAATTCTTAGGTGAATCTGTTTTGTTGTCTCTGCTTGCCCTTATTCTGGCATTGGGATTAACCGAACTGACCTTGCCCTTCTTCAACGAATTTATGTATCTCCAATTGTCTCTTAGTGCGAGCATCTTACCAATCTTGTTTCTCCTTGCTATCGGTGTTGGTTTGTTTGCAGGTAGTTATCCTGCTTTTTTCCTCTCTGCTTTCCGCCCCGTTTCCGTGCTCAAAACCGCATCCAATAACAAAGGCAGTCATGCGCTTGTTCGCAAAGGGCTGGTGGTTGTCCAATTTGCTATTTCCATGATCCTGATCGCCACTACGATTACTGTTTTTAACCAAACAGAATATATGCGCACAGCCGATTTGGGTTTTAAACCCGATACTCTTGTTGAAATGCACGGCTTGTTCGGTGTCAAAACAAAAGCCGAAGCCATGAAATCACAATACCTGAAACATGCAGGTGTTCATCAGGTAACTATCCTTCATAAGTTTGTCGGTGATGAAAATCTCGCGGATCAATTTTTCGTTACGGCTCATGGCATAGATACACCGATCAGAGCACATTATATCATTGTTGATCCTGACTTTCTCAATACTTACGACATCCCACTCTTGTCGGGCCGCGATTTTATCCTCCAAGATTTTTCACAAGATAATCTCAACGCTCACAAAATCTTGCTTAATGAAACAGCCGCCAAACAATTTAATGTTAAAGTAGGTGACTCGATACAATTTGAAAATAAATCACGCGAAGTGGTTGGTATCTTTCGGGATATTCACAATCGCTCACTACACGAAGCCATTCGCCCACTCATATTGCTTTGTGGCCGAAATGAAGAGCAAATTTATATGACCTTGCAGATCAATACGCAAAACCTGCCCGATGTCATGGCCCACTTGGAAACCGTGTGGAAAACATTTCACCCTGACCGTGCCTCTGGATTTGTTTTTGTGGACGATGCTTTTGATCGGCGATATCAAACGGAAATGAAACAGAGCAAGCTTTATGCCGTTTGTTCCGGTTTGGCCATTGCCATTGCTTGCCTTGGTCTTCTGGGGCTTGTTGCTTACACCGCCGAAGTGCGCACCAAAGAAATCGGTGTTCGCAAAGTTTTAGGTGCGACCGACGTTAGCATTGTGAGTCTGTTGACGAAGGAATTTTTGGTGCTGGTTGCATTGGCCAGTTTACTCGCTTGGCCAATCGCTTATTACGCCTTGAATGATTGGCTTCAAAACTTCGCCTATCGCATTGAACTGAGTCTGGTTTATTTCATCGCGAGCACAGGTGTGGCCTTGGTCATTACATTGATCACCATTGCATATCAAGCGCTCAAAGCTGCGCGGGCGAATCCGATTGAGGCGTTGCGGTATGAGTAAAGGCACCTATCTCCCAACCCCTTTCCTGAAGGAAAGGGGAGCTATGATTGATTACTTGGATGTGTCACTGATACAATAGATCGTCGTGTGTTTTGTTTCTAAAATTTTATGTGACAAACAGAATTTCTATCGGACAATAATTACATCAACCGATTATCGCCTTTCATCCCCTTTAGGGGACCGAGGGGTGCCTTTGAGGTGCTTATGTTCAAAAATTATCTTACCGTTGCCATCCGCAATCTCGCACGCCACAAGACATACACATTCATCAATGTCATTGGTCTGGCAATTGGTCTGACGTGCAGTACGTTGATCTTGCTTTTCCTTCAGCATGAATTCAGCTATGACCGCCATCATAGTAAAGCAGATCGCATTTACAAAGTCTTCCAGTCACAACGTTTGCCATCGGGTGACATGTCATATTACTATGGGGCACAAGGGCCTATTGCACCTGCAATGGCCGAAGAATTTCCTGAAGTGGAACGTGCTACAAGATTTATTCAGCGACGTCCATCTGTTGGCGTTGAGGGCAAAGAAAGCTTGTATGGCCGTGTGACGGTTGCAGATCATGAATTTTTCAACATCTTCGATTTTCCATTGATTGAAGGCAACGCACAAACAGGCTTGCAACAACCCTTTTCAGCTTTTGTAACGCAAAGCTTTGCACAGCGCTTGTTTGGCAATGAAGATGCCATTGGCAAAACAATAACGCTAAACAGTAAAATATTTGATGATGTCTATACCATTACGGGCATTCTCAAAGACATACCCGAAAACAGCATCCCAGAACTTGCACCCCAAATCATCACCGCAACACCGTCACGCAAAATCTTCGAGGGCAAAGATGCGCGAGAAATATGGGAGACGTGGAAAGGCAAGGGCATCGCACGCACCTATATCTTGCTCAAAGCAAACACACCGGTATCAGCTATCAAACAGAAACTGCCAGACTTTGTGAGGCGACATATGGGTGACGAGGCTGTAGAGACAGAAAATTACGAAGTGATGCCTCTGACACAACTCTATCTTCAAGCCTATCAAAAGTATGGTCTTCCAATGATGGGTACGGGTGATCTCAACGCCTGTTATGCCTTGGGTGGGACGGGTCTTTTTATTGTGATCATTGCTTGTATCAATTTCATGAACTTGTCCACTGCTCGATCTGCACGCAGGATGCGCGAAGTAGGTTTGCGCAAGGTCGTGGGCGCCAAACGCAGCCAACTCATCTACCAGTTTTTGGGTGAATCCATATTGTTATCGCTTCTTGCTCTTGTGCTTGCACTGGGTCTTACCGAATTGACTCTGCCCGCATTCAATGGATTTATGCAAATCAACTTATCTATCAAGCCCGCGCTCTTACCTCTCTTTGCCGTAGTTGCTGTGGGTGTTGGTTTGCTGGCGGGAAGTTATCCTGCATTTTTGCTTTCCTCATTTCGCCCTGTGGTGGTCTTACAGGTTGTTCGTAATACGAAAGGTGGTCATGCTGCCGTTCGCAAAGGGTTGGTCGTCATACAATTTGCTATCTCTATGGTGCTCATTGCGGCAACACTTATCATCTACCAACAAATAGAATATATGCGCACTGCCGATATGGGTTTTGAACGCGATAGGCTTGTATTGTTACAAATATCAGGTGGTGGAGACCTGCCGCAAGTTATGAAAACAGAATTGCTCAAGCACACAGGTGTGTCTCAAGTTTCAATATCTCACTACTCTCCTGTTCCCCGTACAGATGCTGATCACCGTCTTGTTTCTGCAGAGGGTTTGGATGCGTCCGTTGACGTTCGATTCCTACTGACCGACCATGACTTTCTCAACACCTACCAAATTCCACTCTTATCAGGACGTAATTTCATGCTGCAAGATCAGCGTCCAGTGAATTCATCGCCTGACAAACCAAACGCCCTGGCAATTTTACTTAACGAAGCAGCGGCCAAACGACTCAAGGTACAACCCGGTGAACAGATCGAATTTGCAGGTATGTCCCACAACGTCGTCGGTATTTTCAAAGATTTCCATAACCGTTCCCTACAGCATGCCATTGACCCGATGATGTTGCTGTGTTCTTTCCATGAACAACAAGCTTTTATGACTATGCGAGTTGATAACCAGAATCGGTCCGCAGCAATGGCACACATGGAAACCGTATGGAAAAAGACGTTCCCCACTCGCTCATTTAGCCCGTTTTTTGGTAGCGAAGCAGATAGACATTTTTATGGAAACGAACTCAAACAACGCTCCCTCTATGTTGTGAGTTCTGGTTTGGCCATTGCCATCGCTTGTTTGGGATTGCTTGGCCTCATTGCCTATACCGCTGAAGTGCGCACCAAAGAAATTGGCATTCGCAAAGTTTTAGGTGCAACAGAAGTGAGTATTGTGAGTTTGTTGACGAAGGAATTTTTGGTGTTGGTTGCGCTGGCGAGTGTGCTGGCTTGGCCTGTGGCGTATTATACGATGGGTGAGTGGTTACAGAATTTCGTTTATCGCATTGACTTGAGTCCGGCTTACTTTATCGCCAGCACAGGTGTGGCCTTGGTCATTACACTGATCACCATTGCATATCAAGCGCTCAAAGCTGCGCGGGCGAATCCGGTGGAGGCGTTGCGGTATGAATAAAGGCACCTACCTCCCTAACCCTCCTCCCTGAAGGGAAGAGGGGACTGTGAGTGGTTACTTGGATGTGTAACGTATAAGATTGCATGTTTTGTTTCCAAAACTTTAAGTGATAAATATTGCCTATATTAGACAATGCTCACATCAACCGATTACCCGCCTTTCATCCCCTTTAGGGGACCGAGGGGTGCTTTTCACCGAGAGGGTACATATGCTTTTTTACGAAAGTTTGGAAAAATATATAGCGGAAGAACGAGAGAAGTTGGCACGTCTCAAGGAGGCCAATATCCCTGAGATGGGGGTTATTCTGGAGGTGTTTGGGCCAAATGACAATCAGGATATAGAGGAAAATCCCGGTGGGCATTCGGTGACGCAAGTGGTTGAGCGGTTGTCTGTCGATTGTCATGGTGTTGAGGGCGATCGGCACGTTGGTTTGACGCGGTCAGCGACTGGGCGTGAGGCACCTTTGTATAAGAGGAGTCGAGCGAAGATTGTGAATCGACGGCAACTCTTTGCGGTTTCGCCGTATGAATGTACGCTACTGAGTGAGCGTTTGGGTGTGGAAGTGACGCCCCAATTGCTTGGAGCCAATCTGCTTATTGGTCGTGAGGATGGGGGTGATTATAGCATTTCACATTTGCCGGTGAATACGTATTTGGCTATTGCGCCTGCAGATGCAGCGGAGTTACCTACGCCGCCGGTTGCCACGTTGATTCACTATGTTCAGCAAAAGGGGTGTAGCAGAACGGGCAAGGCGCTTGAGAAGGCATATGGTGATGCGTCGTTGACCAGACGGTTTGTGGATGAATCAGAATTTGAGCGCGGGATTTTGTTGGGTGTTGAATATCCGGTTGTGAAACCCGCTGTATTGGAACGTGGACAGCGGGTGTTTTTTAAGTTTCCAATGGGATGTTGTTATTGAGCGATGAGGAGAACACATGTCAATTTATCTTATTTTGGATAATGACGTTCATGACCCAGAAGTTTATGGACGCTATAAGGCAGCGGTAAAACCGATGGTTGAGGCGGCTGGTGGTGAGTATTTGACACGGGACGGAAAAATAGACGTACTGGTTGGCGACTGGAACCCTGGCCGAGTGGTGATTTTTAAATGGCCAAGTCGAGCGGCATTGGAGGCATTCATGGCGTCTGAAGACTACAAACCTTGGAAGGCACTTCGCGAGTCGGTGACGACGACAAAAACGCTTGTGTGTGTTGAGGGTGTGGACCACAAGGAATAGTTTTCTCAAACGGTTTTAGTCAATCGGGCAAGCTTTTCAAGCACGGATTATAGAAATAAAAAGACGGTTCGCTTTTACCTTCAGCGAACCGTCTTTTTATGTGTTGTGTTGAAATTATGTAGGCCACGTACGTGCGAAGTTGCGTGCGATTTCAACGTGCATTTTGATGCCGTAGGGGATGGCTCCGTCGGCAAAGTCAAAATCGGATTGATGCACGCTGGGATACGTATTTTGATGGGGTGGTTTCAGGCCCAAAAAGAAGAATGCTGCAGGTACGTGTTGGGCGTAGAAGGCAAAATCTTCACTGCCCATAATGGGTGGTGTTTCCGCCAGTTCTATATCGTTTTTTAAGGTTTCTGTAGCAATGGTCTGTACCATTTGGGTTGCTTGGGTATCGTTAAAGGTCACCGGAAATCCATTGGGATCGATGTGTACTTCGGCTCTGCCTCCGAGTCCTTCGGCAACGTGGGTGGATATGTGAACGATGCGTTCGAGTGTGTGCGCGCGTACATCTGGGTTGAGGGCGCGTACTGTGCCGATGAGTTTTGCCGTTTGCGGAATGATATTAAACGCTGTGCCCGCGTTAATTTGGGACACTGTAACCACTACACTTTCGAGTGGATCGGTATTGCGTGCAACAATGGATTGCAGCGCGACGACAATGTGTGAGGCAATGAGAATGGGGTCGATGCCCTGATCCGGAAATGCGGCATGTGCTCCGGTACCTTCGATATCAATTTCGAATTTGTCTGCACTGGCCAATAG
>JABIFK010000012.1 GCA_018650745.1 Candidatus Latescibacterota bacterium
CGCCGAACAAGGCAAACGCCCCACCGCCGCCTTAGACAGAAACCTCGCCTACCTCGGCCTCGTAGAAGTTCTCCATGGGTATCCCTTAGACGGCGTCGTCCTCACAACCGGCTGCGACAAAACCACCCCCGCCTGCATCATGGCCGCCTGCACCGTCAACATCCCATCCATCGTTCTCTCCGGTGGCCCCATGCTCGACGGCCACTGGAAAAACCGCCTTGCAGGCTCCGGCACCGTCGTTTGGGAAGCCCGTGAAGAATTCGCCGCTGGCAAACTCGACTACGACGGTTTCATGGACATGGTCACCTCATCCTCTCCAAGCGTCGGCCACTGCAACACCATGGGCACCGCCCTCTCCATGAACTCCATGGCCGAAGCCCTTGGCCTCTCCCTCACGGGGTGTGCCGCTATACCTGCGCCATACCGAGAACGCAAACAAATGGCCTACCGCACCGGCAAACGCATCGTCGACATGGTCCACGAAGACCTCACCCCCTCCAAAATCCTCACACCAGAAGCCTTCCAAAATGCCATCGTCATCAACTCAGCTCTTGGCGGCTCCACCAACACGCCCGTCCACATCACCGCCTTTGCCCGACACATCGGCCTCGACCTGCCCATCACAGATTGGCAAACCCACGGCCACAAAATCCCCCTGCTCGTCAACTGCCAACCCGCAGGCGAATACCTCGGTGAAGCCTTCTACCGCGCAGGCGGTGTACCCGCAGTCATGAACGAAGTGCTCAAAGCGGGTAAACTCCACGGCAACTGCCTCACCGTCACCGGCAAAACCATAGCCGAAAACTTAGTCGACAAAAATATCGAAGACGACCGCGTCATCAAAACATATGACAACCCACTTAAAGAAAATGCCGGATTCATCGTCCTATCCGGCAACCTCTTCGACGCCGGCCTCTTAAAAACATCCGTCATCGACGAAGACTTTAATGAAAAATATCTCCAACGCCCAAACGACGAAAACGCCTGGGAAGGCACCGCCGTTGTCTTCGACGGCCCAGAAGACTATCACCACCGCATCAATGACCCCGACCTGCCCATCGATGGCGATTCCATGCTCTTCATCCGCTACTGTGGTCCCGTTGGTTATCCAGGCTCTGCCGAAGTCGTCAACATGCTCCCCCCCGACCGGCTTGTGCAAGCAGGCATCAACGAACTGCCTTGTGTAGGCGACGGACGCCAAAGCGGCACCTCCGCAAGCCCCTCCATTCTCAACGCGTCACCCGAAGCCACAGTCGGCGGCGGGTTGGCCTTTTTGCAAACCGGGGACCGAGTACGCATCGACCTTAACGACTGTACTGCAAATGTTCTGATCAGCGATGACGAACTCGCCGAACGTAAAAAGAACTGGAAACAACCCGAACTCATACACCAAACCCCATGGCAAGAAATCTACCGAGAAAACGTCGGCCAACTCGCCACAGGCGCATGTTTGGAACTTGCCGTCAAATATCAAAACGTGAGAGAAAATATTCCACGTCACTCCCATTAACAGAAAAAGCGAGGGGCTAAATTAAACCCCTCGCTTTTTCTATTTTACATTTTAAATTCTACACCCGAAAATCCACACCCACGGTCGGCGGTTTGTCTACCGACACATCATCCCGTGCATCCGCCACACCACACGCAATATCCGCAATCGCATACCCACACCCTTCTAAACCCACCAGTAAGCTTCCCAGCTCACCTTCCAAAAATTTTGCCCGCACTTCATCTGCTGCATAAATCCGCAAAGACGCACGTTTATGCACCGCTGTCAGTTCAAAACGCACCGGCCCCAAACCCGACAAATCCACTGCCAAAGTAAACCGCAAATTATCAGGGTCAATCTGCCCATCCCCCCGCTTTTGATAAAACAATTGCAGATCCGCCGTCGTCGGTTGGCCATCCATCATAAATGGCAACTGCAACATCAACGCGTCCCGATTCTCTGTAGGCACATTCACAGCTTGCATGGTATCCAAACTTTGCAACGTATCTCGCACACGCCCCAACAGTGTCTGCACCTGGCCATCTGCACCATCTAACCCTTCAAGCTGTGCCAATAAACGCAACAAAGAACCGCGTAAAGAATCTCGCACATCTATAGGCAAGTCGTCTTGTCCTTGCAAAAGCCATTGCGCCAAACGGCCCTCCAAATCCACACCCAAATCACCTACCAATTTGCGCAAAGTCTCGGGCGTTAATTGACCGCCATCAGGCAATGCATCGGCCAATTGGTCGGCCAAACCCGCCAAGTTCAGTTCCGCACTTTGGCGCAAACGCAACCCACGCAACAATCCTGCCAAATCACCAAATAGCCCACCCAATACCCCCGGGGGCAACTGAGACATATAGGCCGCCAGTGAGTCAGGTGTAACGGGCATTCCTTGTTGTTGCAAAAACAACGTCCGCGAAATCACCGTCTCCAAAATCTCGGCATCACCCAAATCCAAAGCACCCTGCAACCCCGTCAACAGTTGGCGTAAAGCCTGCACTTGTTCCCGACCAATCGGAATACCCTTGGCAATCAACCCACGCAAAATTGCCCGATTGGTCACATCGTCAGCCACACCCAAAGATTGAAACGCCCGATGCATAGCCGTCTCTTCTGCACGCGCATGCCCCGTAAGCGACAACACCAATGGGGGACCCAAATCCTCTACACGTGCTGCCACATTTTGTCCCAGTGCAAGCGCCAACCGAGATTCAGCCACCAAAGTTTGCCCCATCAACCGTACCGCCCACTTCCCCTCTGCAACTTGGTCTACCACACGCGCCTCCACAGTTTGCCCTTCACTTAATCGACCAAACAAAGCTTGTCGCTGTGAATCCGTCGAAAAATCCAACCGTAGGGTGGGTGTTGCACTTTGTATTTGCATTACGGACTCAATTGTTGAAGGCCCTTTTGGGCATACTCATTTTCGGCATCTATCTCAAAAACAAGGATACCCGATGCTGGCAACCCAATGCGCCGCTCTAAAATGCGCAACGTGGCATAAAAACAAAAGCGCACCCAAGAAACTGATTTCGAGAGGCGCACCAAAGCGGTGAAATGTGAATGCAAGAAGCAAAGAAATGGGCAAAAAAAACCTGATAGTGATAAAACGTTAGATTCGTTCCCCAAAGCAAATAATCATCTGTCCTTGTAACAGATCCGGCGTTGAGCCATACATCACACACGTAACAATCGCCAAAGTCAAAGCAAAAAGAATCCACGTTTGGCGATTTCCTGACAAATCAAACACAGTTATGTACCAACGGAAGATGTAAAAAATTTAGGTAGGAGAGCCCATATAAACTCGGGCAGTAACAGCTTTGTAAAGGAGCTGATTTGAGTCAACAAAATATTACTGCCAGAGATCGATTGCAAAGACATTTGATTGTTAAAGACCGAAATAAACAAGGTGTCGGTCGCCCCTACGTCGCCCACAATTGGAAAAGAAGAACGCAAAGTCACCACCATCTTGCCTTCCTGAAACTCCCAATCACCCAAAATACGTTCGGCATGTCCAACGGGCGGGTCAAGAAATGCAATCTCAAATGTACTGCGATTAAATTGCCAATCACTTTCGCCCGTCAAAGTACGTCCCATGAGACTAACGGTACCTAAAGAGCCTGCCCATATGCCCTCAATATCTGAACGGGTCACACCCGTAGGTGCTTCATTTTTACTGCATCCCAACCCCACCATAAACAAACACAGATAAACAAGCCGTTTCATGATACATCGTCCGTTTTTTCAAGTAATCGTGCAATCATACGCACTTCAGCCGTCCCCAAATCCAATTGCCGCGCCACATCTGTTTGTGTTTCACCAGCAAGCAACAAATCACGTGCTTGCGCATACCGGTCTTCGGATGATTCTTGAAGTGAAACAATTTCATCCGACGAGGTCGAAACAGGCACGGGTGCTGCGGGTTTTGAAACAGAAACAGGAGGTGTAGAAATAACAGGAGAAATAGCAGGAGGCGTAAGTTTTCGTTTTAAGTCTCGCCCCATATTTCGGATATTTTCAACTTGCAAAGACAACTGTTCATCTGCCGTTTGCAAAGACGCCGACGTATTTTCCAAACCCTCTACCGCCTCAGATAGCCGCCTCACTTCACGTGCCAATTGTTGCAATTGGCGCAAATTACCTTCACGCTCTTCATTGCGCCAGTTTCGACACCAAAATAGAATGGCAAAAACCAAAGCCAAACAAAAAACAACTGACAATGCCCAATACAGCACTTCAATTCCTTGCATATCACTCACTCGCATCCGTCGGAAAGGTAAGAATAAATGTCGTCCCTTCACCCTCAATGCTTTCTACTTCAATTCGACCCCGATGCTTTTCAATAATACCCGAAATAATGGCCAAACCCAACCCTGTGCCCCCTTGGCTCTCACGTGTGGTAAAAAAGGGTTCAAAAATACGAGACAAATCCTCTTGTGGAATCCCCTTGCCCGTATCAGAAACCCGTATCACAACATCGTCACCATCCATCTGTGCACAAACAGCAATCTGCCCATTTTCAGGCGTTGCCTGAAGTGCATTGATCAATAAGTTGAGAAAAACCTGTTCAACTTCTCCCACATTACCATATAAGATAGGTGATTCTTCAGTCTCATTGTTCACCGTCAATTCAATATTTGCATTATCCATCAAGTGGCGCATCAACTCAGCTGTTTGACCTATCAGCGGCATCAGTTCAACCGCTTTCCAATCTTCTTCACCACTGTTATGACGTGCAAAATCGAGTAAGCTGCGAATAATGCGCGAAATGCGTTTCACATTGGCTTCAATCAGCTTCAAATCTTGAACCAGCGGTTCGTGTTCCTGGTTGCGCATCATCAGGAGTTGCACCCTACTCAAGATAATTTGAAGCGGGTTATTCACCTCATGTGCCACACCGGCTGCCAGCTGCCCAACAGCCGCCATTTTGCCCGATTGTACCAATTGAGCCTGAGACGCTTTTAGGTTTTGATCGGCCTTATCGCGCTCAGCGCGTAAGGTTTTCAGTTCTTCAACCTGTTGCTGTGCCAAACCAACCAAATCGGAAAACAACGCCGCCATTTGCTCTGGCTCTGCACCATCAGAATGCGCCAATTTTGACGCTTGTTTTAATATGTTTTGATCCATAAGCCCATCAAAGTGTCATAAATTTTAAAACCACTTATTCCATATCGTCATCCAAACCTTTAAACACCTGTGCCGTTTCCAACTCGGCTTCCAAACCGATACCCAGCTCTTCAAACAAGGCATCATCAGAAATTTGACGGCCTTGTTTAAACATCTTTGCCACCCGCCCATCCAAAAACGCCAACTGTTGATCGCCACTGTTACCCACCCGCAAATGACGAATCAGCGCATCCCCCATATGCGTTAAAACAACCAAATCTTCGGGATTATCGGCATCAGGCTCAAACGGGCGATGATGATA
>JABIFK010000011.1 GCA_018650745.1 Candidatus Latescibacterota bacterium
GCACACTCTTCGATTTGTTTGCCTTTCCCATACATCTTACTCACAAAAAAACCGCCTCAACAAGCGGTCACCTACAAACATGTGTCAGCTTGAAGGGGAGCTCACTACCCACGAGACTGATGAACTGCATCTGCAAAACCACCAATAAAACCAGCATCCCAACCGCGATCTTCGAAAACACTACCTATAACAATAAAAGACGCCCCCATCTCCACACGCTTTCTTGCCGCTTCGGGGTCTCGAATACCGCCTCCAACAATCAACGGAACAGACGTGTACTCACTCACAGCAAGCACCATTTCTTCTGGAACCATTTTGGCAGGACCACTCCCAGCATCCAAATAAACACATTGCATCCCCAAATATTCTGCCGCCAAAGCATGTGCCATCGCAATTTCGGGTTTGTTGCGAGGCAGAGGGCGTGTGTTGCTGATATACTCCGTTGTCGTCTGTTGCCCTGAATCTACAAGCACATAACCCGTTGAAATTGGCTCAATACCGTGTGCCTTCAGTAAGGGGGCAGCTTTAATATGTTGCCCGATCAGCAATTCGGGATTTCGCCCACTGATCAGTGACAAAAACAAAATGGCATCGGCCGCAGGAGCGATTTGGCTCGTGTCACCAGGAAAAATAACAACCGGAACGTCAACAGCCTGCTTGACCTCTTGAACCATTCGGTCAAAATTAGTCGACAGCAAAAAGCTCCCACCAATCAAAATGGCATCTGCGCCTTGTTCTTCACACACAGCAGCTGTTTTTGCCAAATCGGCCTTATCCAACCGGTCCGGATCTATATAAGGCAAAAAACCCGCACCACGTTGCTCACGGGCTGCCAAAAGCATGTCAAACGTCGTCATGAAACCCCCTACCCTTCCAACTGTGCCCGCACAATGCTAGGCACTTGTGCCAATGCCTCACCGATTTTTTCAGGAAACTTTCCACCCGCTTGTGCCATATGGGGCCGTCCGCCACCGCCACCGCCAACAAGTTGTGCGACAGCCTTGACAACAGTACCGGCCTGAATACCACGCGAAATTAAATCATCTGTCACGACAGCAATGATCGAGGCTTTGCCATCCAAAGTGGCACCAATAACGCCCACACCACTGCCCAAAGCATTTCTCAAACCATCACCCATATCGCGAAAATCATCCATATCTGAAGGCGACACGTCAGCCGCCACAACACGCAGGCCATTCACATCTTGTGCGGAATGAACCAATTCATCCATTTCTGAACCCGCCTGTTCGCGCCGCAAAGCTTGCAATTCGCGTTCTAAAGCTTTGTTTTGGGTCAGCAGAAGAGACACTTTTTCTGGTAATTCATTTACTTGGGCACTCAGTTGGACTTCTAAGTCTGCCAAAACATCCCGTTGGGCCCGCACCCGACCTTCGGCAACAAGGCCCGTTACGGCTTCAATACGCCTCACACCCGCTGCTGTACCTGTTTCTTGCGTCACTTGAAACAAACCCAATTGGCCCGTGCTGTTGGTATGTGTGCCGCCACACAATTCCAGACTAAAGTCTCCCACACGCACCACACGTACCACGTCGCCATATTTTTCGGTAAACAACATCATAGCGCCCATCTCTTTGGCTTTTTCCAAGTCGGCATAAGAGATATCGACAGCCAAATCTTGACGCACAACATCGTTTACAATGCGCTCAATTTCTTGTAATTGCTCGGGTGTCACGCCCTCAAAGTGCGTAAAATCAAAACGCAACCGATCAGGTGTAACCAATGACCCGGCCTGATGAACGTGCTCACCCAATATCTGGCGCATCGCTTCGTGCATCAAATGCGTGGCAGTGTGGTTGCGAGCGGCACTGATACGCGCGCCCACGTCTACTGCGGCAGTGACCACGATATCGCGAAGAACATCTTGATCACCAGAAACAATACGCCCTCTGTGAACAATCGCCTCACCTTGCTTGAAGGTATTGTGCACGTCAACTTCAATACCATTGCCCGAAATACAGCCTCGGTCTCCCACCTGACCACCTGATTCTGCGTAAAAAGGCGTTACATCCAAATAAAGGTCCACTTGCCCGTCTTCAGCAGGCTGCCAAGCTACGATTTTTGAGTCGGTCTCTAACGTTTCATACCCAATAAACTCAGAGTGTTCATCTGGCAAAAAGCCTTCTTCCATCACCTCTTGTGATGCAAATGTCTTTTTTCCGGCTTCACGAGATCGCGTTTGTTGGGCTTGCATGGCCTGCTCAAACCCTGCTTCGTCAACCGTAATCCCTTTTTCGGTGGCCATGAGTTGTGTCAAATCAATTGGAAAACCGTAAGTATCATACAATCGAAATGCATCTTCCCCAGAGACTTGCCCAGTTTTACTCACTTCTTCAAAAATTTCAAGACCACGATCTAATGTCTTACCAAACCCATCTTCTTCCGCCAAAATCACGCGTGCAATGTGATCCTTTTTTTCGATAAGTTCGGGAAACGCCTCTCCCATCACCTCGGTCACAACATCTGTCAATTTGTGAATAAACGGCTCTTGCATCTGCAGATTGCGCCCAAACCGTGATGCGCGACGCAAAATGCGCCTCAGAACATATCCACGTCCTTCATTAGAAGGCAATGCGCCATCGGCTATCGTAAATGCCAATGTTCGGATATGATCGGCAATGACGCGCATTGCAACTTGGTTTTCGGCATTATAGGGCTGCTTGGTAATTTCACTAATGGCAGCAATGATGGGCAAAAACAGATCGGTATCGTAATTGGTCTTCACCCCCTGAATAATCGAGCAAATACGCTCAAAACCCATCCCTGTATCAACGTGTTTTTCAGGTAAAGGTTGTAAAGAACCATCAGTCGACCGATTAAATTGAATAAACACCAGATTCCAAATCTCTACATAATCCTCGCCATCCAAGTCTGGCACATCAGCCTGGCTTGCTGGGTCATCACCCACATAGAAATGCATCTCAGAACACGGCCCACAAGGGCCCGTCTCACCCATTTCCCAAAAATTGTCTTCTTTACTCAACCGTAAAATACGGTTGGCGGGTATATCTGTCACCGTCTTCCACAATTTTTCAGCTTCTTCGTCCGCATCCAACCCATCCGACTCGTCCCCTTCAAACACCGTTGCCCACACGCGTTCTTTAGGCAATTTCCACACACCGGTAATCAGTTCCCAAGCCCAAGCAATGGCCTCTTCTTTGAAATAATCACCAAATGACCAATTGCCCAACATCTCAAAAAAAGTATGATGGCTCGGGCTAAATCCAACTTCTTCTAAGTCATTGTGCTTGCCAGACACACGCAAACATTTTTGAGTATCTGCAGCGCGCGTATAGGGTCTTTTGCCCGTGCCCAAAAACACGTCCTTAAACTGGTTCATCCCCGCATTGGTAAACAGCAGTGTGGGATCATCCTGCGGCACAACTGGCGCACTGGGCACACGTGTGTGTTGTTTCGATTCAAAGAAGGCTTGGAATTCTTCTCTAATGTCAGATGCTTTCTTCATCTTACCTCAACCTAATCATATCTGCCCAATTTGGGCACTGGGGTTCACAATCTATAATTTCAACAACCAGCAAATATGCAGACAGTTCACTGCTTTGTAATTTTTTACGGATCTTCTATTTCTTGCCACACCCGCTTTGCGACATCCCGTGCGGTCCCACCGTCAAACCCTCGCCGTGCCAAAAATCCAAACATGCGATTGATGGCCTTGCTTTTTTCCAACCGTTCATAACGCCGTGCACGTGCAGAAAGTACCTCATAAGCCATAGCCATCGTATCAACAACGTCAAATGCCTCCTCGATGATTTCATCAATCACCACAACAGGCACCCCTCGACGCTTTAAGTCTCTGGCCAAAAGTATTCGTCCACAAGGC
Organism: Candidatus Latescibacterota bacterium; assembly: GCA_018650745.1. GTDB lineage: Bacteria > Latescibacterota > UBA2968 > UBA2968 > UBA2968 > JABIFK01. Next base: position 3,860 of record JABIFK010000011.1, read on the forward strand.
TTTAGGCGTAAACGCTCGTCTACAAAGCGCTTGGCAAAAACCCGATCATCAATCAGTTCCAACCGCTCTAAATCGGCCAAGGTCGTATCAATGGCCGCCAGCTTAAACTCACGCTTGGTGAGTTTGTCATTTATTTCTTTTCGTGTATAGGCGCGTCGGCTTAGTAGGCGCAAGGCAGCTGCTTTGGTTTTTTCAACATCTTCATCTACCACAAACATCTTAGCCGATTCAGGGTGTATTTTCACGACCCTTCCTCCCATAAAAAAACAACAGGGCGAGAGTTACATAAAATAGGTAAACCCACCCTGTTGTCCAAGTGTAAAATGCGATTTTTTCTACCGTTGAGCCTTAACAGCCTTTGGGCAGCCTTGCAATGTTCTTAAGCTTTCTCCCCTTCCAAAGCCACTTCCTTTGCATCAACTGCCACCTCTTTAACCTCCACCACATCATCCACAGGCAAACCAACAGCCTCTCTAACTTCCCGTTCGAGCTGGACGGCCATTTTGGGGTTTTCTTTCATATACCGCTTCACATTTTCGCGGCCCTGGCCCAAACGTTCATCACCATACGAAAACCACGTGCCGCTCTTTTGGA
>JABIFK010000154.1 GCA_018650745.1 Candidatus Latescibacterota bacterium
CCCAAAAGAGCAACGAGCGCATCATAAGACGCTTCTGCACAATCGATATAAAGAGAATAGTCGTCTACATTTTCATATCGATCTGACGCCAATCCGTAATTTTGGTAAAGGTTGTATTTAAAATTTCGAATCTTTCTGAGATTGACATCTGCTGCATCAACAAGCAAGACCTCTGCTTCTGCTCCATCTCGAAAGCGGCGTTTTCCATACACCACATTGACGTTATGCTCAACTTCGACTTGTTTCAGCAAGGTGGCTAAGCGCCCCTGTCCCGTGCCATCTAGTGACGAGAACAACACCTCACCTTCACGTGCAAGCACAGCTATTTCATTTGGGTGCGAAAGAGGCCCCACCAAGATCGACCGTTGAACAGCACTTTGATAGGTTTTAGCAGTAATCAAACCGTCTAGAACCGAACCGATACCCCCAACTTTTTCAACCGCTTCGTGAGTTGCATGAATAACTGTCAATGGCATATTTAATATACTTTGTCTATAACGATGTCTACGTTGAGGCTGCCCGGAGCAACTGGATTCGACGCGTAAGCCCCTTCCATATCTCCTGGTTGCGCAGGACCAACCATGCCGTCTTGATCAATTTTTACCGATATGTAAAGCGCATCGAGCCCATTCATATCTACTTCTTGCCCAGGCATCATGCCCGCATCTGCTTGGGTCAAGGCATAAGAATATGGAAATGTCGGGAGGGGAATGCGCTTGATTGCCAACGGAGGACCAACGGGTGCTGGACGCCCAATGATGTATAACGTAGCAGTTTTAGGCAGCCGAGCAAGGAGTGACCCTTCAATGCTGAGGGTACCCGATACCACCACCTCGCCGGCAGGTTTGTTGCCTTGTGAAGCTTCAGTGGGTGAATGATTTGCCGGCAATTGAGCCTGCGGAGGCGGAATTGGATCAGGGTGAGCCCCTTCTTCATAATTTTGATGACACCCTAAAGCCAATAGCCCGACAAGACAGATTATTTGTTTCAACACGTTCAAAACCCTCCCTTAAGCCTCAACCAAAATATCTTCTTCCATCATAGTCAAAATACGGGGTTCATCATTTGTAATAGCAACCACGTGTTCAAAATGAGCAGATGGCAACCCATCTACAGCAGAGGCAGTCCATCCGTCTTCTGCAACTTCAACTTCTGGTGTACCCAAATTGACCATGGGTTCAACTGCCAAAACCATGCCCTTTCGCAATCGAGGATTACGTTCCGGCGGCGCATAATTTGGCACGGGTGGATCTTCGTGTAATTTCCTTCCAATACCGTGGCCAACAAATTGTCTCACAACCGAAAAACCATGATCTTCGACCCAGCCTTGGATTGATCCGCCAATATCTCCTAATCGCCCACCGGCCACGGCCTTCTCTATTCCCTTAAACAAAGACTCGCGGGTAACACGCAATAACTTTTGTTCATCTTCCGAAATCACACCAACTGCACGTGTGATGGCCTGATCACCATAATAACCCTTGTATTTTGACCCAATATCAATACTTACGATGTCACCATCAAGCAGAGCCCGATCTCCAGGAATACCGTGAACAACTTGTTCATTAATCGAAATGCAGATCGTTGCAGGATAACCGTGATACCCTTTAAACGCAGGTTCAGCTCCCTGAGATCGTATAATCTCTTCGGCGATTTCATCCAATTCTTTGGTCTTAACACCCGCATTTACCAAAGGAGCCAACGCTCTGTGTGCTTCACCAACGATGCGATTGGCCTCTACCATCAACTCCAACTCACGTTCTGTACGCAATGCAATCACAAGACACCTCCCTTTTAGACCCCATCAATATAACAAAAAGCAACCAACCAAACCAATACCACTCTGTTTTTTTTTGAGAATGGCAATAAAAAAACGGGCGGAATTTCATTCCGACCGTCGTTTTTCATCATAAATAGTTTACTTCGAGTCGCCAAAATGTGAGACAAAAAGGAGAAAGTCCTGAAAGTCAATGGGTCCATCTCCATCTAAATCTAGTTTTGAATTGTGCGAGGCATCACGGGGTGCTACGCCAAATCCTTGGGTAAAATTCACAAAATCATTGAAATTTACATTTCCATCACTGTTAAAATCGGCAACCAAATCGGATGCAGTGCTGTTGCCCACACCGGACGAG
>JABIFK010000048.1 GCA_018650745.1 Candidatus Latescibacterota bacterium
ATCTACAGGTCCAACCAAACCCAACCCCGGGCCAATATTGTTTAATGTAGCAATCACAGCTGTCACAGCTGTCACCACATCCACACCCATTGCAGCAATTGCTAAAGAACCAAAAAGAACCACATGTAAAGAAATAACGAAAAAAATCAGAATAGAATCTCTAACATCATCTTCAACGGGAATACCGCCAATTTTCAGAGTGCGTACTAAATGTGGTCGAAATACCTTTTCCATTCCCAAATAGGCCTGTTTGAGAACGACCAATATGCGAACAACTTTCATTCCTCCACCCGTTGACCCAGCACATCCACCAACAAACATGAGGGCGATCAAAACCATCTGAGAAAAAGAAGACCATGTTTCAAAGTCAGCGGTGCCGTATCCAGTTGTAGTTATAATCGATACGACTTGGAACCCGGCATACCTTATAGCTTGAAAAACAGTTCCATAGGTCTGGCGAAAAATCAAATCGATAGAAATGATAGCGGTCGAAACGCCAATAATTCCCATAAAAAAGCGCCACTCCGAATTGCGCCAAAATGTTTTCCAATCCCCTTTGATAATCTGAAAATACAAACCAAAGTTTGTCCCTGCCAATATCATAAAAACCACAATCACAATATCAACAACAACACTGTTGTAATACCCAATACTCTTATTCCAAACCGAAAAACCACCCGTAGCCATCGTACCAAAAGTATGGCACAACGCTTCGTACAGCGACAGACCCAACAACCACAAAATAACAACCAGTATAAGAGTAAGCCCAACATAAATCCGCCACAAAACAGATGCCGTCTCACTAATGCGCGGTCGCAACACTTCAGCAGTAGGGCCAGGCACTTCAGATTTAAACAGCTGTTTACCACTCACACGAAGATAAGGCAAAATAGCAACAAACAAAACGACAATACCCATACCACCCAGCCAATGCGTAAAACTCCTCCAAAACAAAACGCCTTTTGGCAAAGCCTCTATATCTGTCAAGACGGTTGATCCAGTAGTAGTAAACCCCGACATGGCTTCAAAGTATGCATCTGCAAAATTGGGCGTCGCCCCAGATAAATAGAAAGGCAAGGCACCAAAAAGTGCTGCCAACAACCAACTCAATCCAACCATTGCCATGCCTTCACGGCGCATAATGGGTGCCTGACTCCCCCACCCCAAAGCAAACAGGCCACCTCCAGCCCCCAAACAAATCAGCATAGACATAGCCAGCGCGCCGACATCTGGCTCATCCAAATACAGGCTCCACAAAAGCGAAAAGCTCATCGACAAGCCAATAAACATCACCAGCACACCAACGAGCCGCAATACCGTTCGTAAGTTCATATTAAAATCATCTCATTTTTTCCATTTCGGGCTTTGGAACATCGCCTCCAACTCATCCAAAACTTCGGCAAGAACAAACGCGATGATGGTATCTCCCGCCAATATCGTATCTCCCCCTCGAGGTACCAACACATCTTTTCCCCGCACCAAAGCCCCAATAATAGCCCCTTTCGGAAATCGCAATTCATCGCCCAGAATACGGTTTATTGCAGCCGCATTAGGCTCAGCCGTCAATTCCACAACTTCGGCTTTACCATCTTGTAACAAAGCCATAGATCGAATATTTGAACCACCCGCCAATGTCAAAATGCTGTTTCCCGTTAAAATTCGCGGGCTTACAGCATGATTAATGCCCACGCGCTCAACCAGTGGCGCATAATCTGCCCGATTTACCGCCACAACAATATGGGCCACCCCCATTTGCTTGGCTTGTAAAGAAGACATCAGATTGACTTCATCATTGCCACACAAAGCCACAAATACATCGGCATCTCCCACACGCTCTTCGGCCAAAACCGACAATCGGGTGGCATCTCCGTGAATAATTCGAGTAGTCGATAAAAGCCGAGATAACGCATCACATCGTTCACGTGCCCCTTCAATCAAGGTAACAGCAACCCCCCGAGACTCCATGGTTTGCGCCAACATGTAAGCCGTTGTGCCCCCTCCAGCAATAACCACACTTTCAGCACCTTCTTCCACGTCCCTAAAAATTCGACGCACTGCCCGTGCCCGACCAGATGGCATAATCACAGTAACCCGATCCCCTACACAAAGCAGATCTTCAGGCCCCGGAATTGTCATCTCAGTTCCTCGCGATAAAGAGACAACAAGAGACTCAAGTTCTCGATCTGGAGGAAAAAGATCACGTATGCGCTTGCCTGCTGCGGGGGATTCCTCTGGTACCAACATTTGCCGCATCTGCACTTTATCTTGGGCAAAACTCTCTACCGCTATCGCAGCCGGGTTTTCAATCAGTTTCGCAATTTCAAATGCGGTAATAGACTGCGGAGAAATAATCATATCAATATCTAATAGATTTTGATATTCAATTTTACCACTTGCATGATAAGCTTGGTTATAAACACGCGCAGCAGAACGCACAGCACCCAACTGTTTTGCAGTTCCTGCCGCAATGAGATTGACTTCATCACTGTTGGTAACGGCCGCCACCAAATCAGCATGTGCTACGCCAGCCATTTCCAAAATCTGTGGACTGGCCCCGTGCTCACATATCGTGCGAATATCCAAATTTTCTTCAGCGTGCATCAATCGATTGCGGTCCACATCAATCATTGTGACGCTGTGTTTTTCTTGAGACAATACTTGGGCAATATGCGTTCCAGCTTGACCTGCCCCAATAACAATGGCTTCCATGCCTCTATTATCTCCTGCGTTCTTGCTTAACACGCCGCCTGGGTGGATCAATGCGCAACACGATATTCCCACGACGAAATGCTCTTACTGCCCCAGTTGATTCAGAAACTGCAATCGCAATAGATCGAGTGGTCTTCGTAATAGATGCTGCTGCAACATGCCGCGCCCCTAAGCCTTTGGGTAAAACCAACCCCTTCACCTCCGCTGCAATATATCGCCCGCCAGAAAGAATGACACCATCCTCTTGGATTACAAAAGCACCATCCATTAATGCCACCTCTTTAACGCCTTCGTGAATATCGGGGTTACAGATATTTTTTTCGCGTTCGGCATAGCCTCTAAACGGATCAAAAGTCATCACTCTCGAATGGTTAGAGACACGCTCAGAATCACCAATAACAAACAATGTACCCACCGGATCACCCTCACGGCCTTCTTGGCCAATTTCAACAGCCAAATCAAGAGCGGCCTTAACCACTTCCAATGGTAAATCGCCAGCCAACTCAGCTACGCGCATGGGATCGTAGCCTTCAAAACCGCGCCCAGTATCAACAACCAGCATCGCATCAATATTTCGAGGATCCAACATGCGAGTGACACAGACCAATCGGCTCCCTCTACGAATGTAGCCACCCTCCATACCCAAAATGACACACTGGCGAACACGCTCAAAGTGTGCACCATCATCCTTTCCAAAATCATAATGCAACCGCTGAACGCCCATTTCTTCAATACCATCCAAAAAACGGCGATTGCGCGTAACCACCAAGGTAGGGCAAAGCGCATTGAGTTTCTGCACAGTGGGTTTCGTGATACCAGAATCAGCCACCAATAAAATCAAATCGGCCTTTACATCTTGGGCAAATTCGACTGCCATATCTAGGAATCTTTGTGTTTGATTTCGTTTTTTGGAAGACTTGGTCATATTAAGATCTAGTTCTCATAGAAAAGACCACCCCAAAAGAGGTGGTCTATTAAAAATCCTTTTTATCCACCTGCTATCGACGCGTGCCAGATCGAGGACGACGGCCATATGTAATCTTCTTAGGCGCATCTTCTTGAGCGGAAGAAGATGCTGAAACTTCAGGCTTAGCCTCAGATTTCACCTCAACAGTACCTTCACGCTCAAGCCCAACAAATTCAGCAGGAATGTCTTGAGTCAATATAGTCGGCCCACAATCATAAAACGGCACCCCTGCTTCAAATGCACGTTTTGCATCGATGCGTATCACAGCGCCAAGCCGACCTGGCCGACTGCTCAACTGTTCTGCAACATCAGCATCAAATGATAAATGTAAATATTGCCGATCTTGGGGTTGCAACCCACCCGAAATTACGGCCTCCGAGGCAGATGGGTCAACCCCTTTATAAAGAAATTCTTGCGGTTCAGATGAATCAACGCCCAATTCAATATCAAAACTGTGTCCATACCGGGCCCGAATCCGCCCTTCCACAATTTCAAATCGCTGTTTTTCACCATCATAAACCACCGCTTCAACCGCTTCAATCGTCAAAGAGGCGTCCTTTTTTTGCAGCGCCTCCAAAACCGCCTGTAAGTCAACATAACCATATTGATCCATCTCAAGACCAAATTCATCTGGCCGATGGCGCAGCATAAGTGACAACAGTTTTGACATCTGAACTTTATTTCGCATCATAAGATAGTGCCCCTATTACAAGATTATGAAAAATATCAAAACCATTCTGCCTTGAGTATGGCCCATTCTCGTACACCGTCAACCACAAAGATCCATTGGATTTAAGCTGTATCAAAAGCCATATCCTGTGCTGCATCTATATCTTGTACACCGATTAATTCCAGACCATCAGGAGCACGTAACCCCGACAAATTGGCTTTTGATACAATGCAACGCAAAAAGCCAAGTTTATGCGCCTCTGCTATTCGGCGTTCTATTTGCCCCACGGGGCGAATCTCCCCACCCAACCCCAACTCACCAAAAACCACCGTATCGTGCGGAACCTGCTTATTTCTAAAACTTGACACCATTGCCAAAGCCACACCCAAATCAACTGCCGGTTCATCCAACCGCAACCCGCCTGCAACATTTAAGAAGATATCTTGTGACCCAAGCTGAAGCCCGGACCTTTTTTCCAGCACAGCAACCAGAATGGCCATTCTCCGACTGTCAAAGCCATTGGCCACCCGTTGAGGGTAACCAAAATTACTTCCCGCAACAAGAGCTTGAACTTCAACCAAGATAGGCCGGGTCCCTTCAACAGTACAAATTGTTACTGCACCTTCTCTGCCTTCGTTGCGATCAGGCAGAAATACCTGAGAGGGATTGGGTACCTCTATCATACCCGCATCCCGCATTTCAAAAATGCCAATCTCATTGGTCGAGCCAAATCGATTTTTCGCGGCACGTAAGATCCGAAATGCTCCGTGCCGTTCCCCTTCCAAATACAAAACAGTATCGACCAAATGTTCTAAAACGCGAGGGCCCGCAACAGTGCCTTCTTTGGTCACATGCCCAACCAAAAAAACCGCCGTACCAGTTCGTTTTGCCAAAGAAACCAATCTTGCAGCACATTCTCTAACTTGTCCGACACCACCAGGTGCACTTTGCAGATCGGGGTTAAAAATCGTCTGTATCGAGTCAATCACCACAGCCACAGGCTGTATCTCTTCAATATATCCACAGATCAACTCAAGGTTCGATTCTGAAACCAAAAGCAAGTCTTCGGCCAAAGCCCCTATTCGTTGTGCACGCATCCGAGTTTGCCGTGGCGACTCTTCTGCAGAGACATAAAGCACCTTTAACCCAGAAAGCGCCAGTTGAGACACTGCCTGCAACAACAAAGTTGACTTACCAATACCTGGGTCTCCACCTACCAGTGCTGCCAAACCAGCCACAATCCCCCCCCCCAAGGCACGGTCAAACTCAGCTATGGCAGTACTTGTTCGTTCATCTTGCCCACCAACAACCTCAGTTATAGGCACCGGCGGATTTGCTTTTATGAGTCCTGCGCGTTGCTTCTGCTTAGCAGGAGAAGATTCTGTAGCTTCTTCTACACACGTATTCCAAGCGCCACACCCAGTACAACGCCCAAACCATCTTCCTGAATCAGCACCACATTGCTGACAAACATAACTCACGCGCATTTTGGCCATAAAAATACCAAACCCTAAGGAAATTCGCGATACATCTCAGGCTCTTCAAAACGCAAATATTCGCCAACAAAGGTTAAAAATACGCTACCAATGGGCCCACTGCGTTGTTTTCCCAAAATAAGTTCCGCCACGCCTTCTTGCGAGTTGCCCTCTTCATCCGTAATACCATACACCTCTGGGCGAAACAGGAACATAACAACATCCGCATCCTGCTCAATACTACCACTTTCCCGTAAGTCAGATAATTGTGGACGCTTATCCGTTCGGCTTTCAACCGCACGTGACAACTGAGAACATGCAATCACAGGCACACTCAACTCTTTTGCCAAACCTTTAAGAGAACGAGAGATGTAAGCAATCTCTTGTTCTCGACTGCCAAAGTTTTCAGATGCAGTCATCAATTGCAGGTAGTCAATAAAAATAAGACCGATGTTGTGTTCGGCCTTTGCCCGGCGGGCCTTCGCCCGAACTTCCATAATCGAAATACCTGCGGTATCGTCAATATAAATGGGTGCTTCCATCAACTTACCGGTCCACTCAGACAACCGTGTCCATTCTTCTTCCGACAATCGTCCAGTGCGCAATCTGTGTGAACTGACACGCGCTTCAGAACACAAAAGCCGCTGTGACAACTGCTGCACGGACATTTCCAATGAAAAGTATAAAACAGGCGTATTGCCCTTGATGGCTGCATTTCTGGCAATGCACAAAGTAATAGCCGTCTTGCCCATAGCAGGGCGAGCGGCTAAAATAAGCAAATCAGATGCCTGTAAACCTGCAGTGATCTCATCAAGTTCCGTATAACCCGTAGTAACCCCAGATAAGGATCCTGCATTTTCTTGAGCACGTTCAATAGCAGCAAAAGTGTCGTCCATGACCGACTCTAACGACACCACCCCTTTCCCCAATTCACCTTCGGCAATTTGAAACACACGCTGTTCAGCTTTGTCAATAACCTCACGCACGTCATTTGTTTCATCATACGATTCTACAGACGTTTGCGTAGCGGCATCTATCAACCGCCGTCTTTGAGCCTTTTCAAGTACAATATTGGCATGATATCCGACATTGCTCGCGGTAGCCATTTCCCCAGCCAACTCAGCAATAAAAGCAGGTCCCCCCACCTCATCCAATTGACCACGCCGAGACAATTCTTCAGTAAGCGTCACTTGGTCAACCGGCTCACCTCGCTCCGACAAGCGATGAATACAGGCATATATTTTACGATGTGGCGTATGATAAAGTGCTGTCTCGTCACCCAAGATCTCAATAACCTGATTGATAGCTAAGTTGTCTATCAACATCGCACCCAATACCGCACGCTCAACATCCAACGCTTGAGGTTGGACACGATCAACCGCAGAGGTCTCTCTTGGAGCTGTGGGACGTTCGTTTGCCATGTTATAATTTTGTTCCATCATAAAGGGTTCTAACCAATTTCAAATCTTCCCACGTCGGCCGTTTCCATTGTGCATTACGCAACAGCGCGGCCGGATGATACGTTGGCACCAACTTCACGCCATGATAATCAAAAATTTTACCCCGTAAACGACCCATAGAATCCGTCGTTTTTAAAAGTGTTTGCGCCGCAAAACGTCCCAATGTACAAATTACAACGGGCGCAACCATCTCAATTTGACGGATCAGATAGGGCTCACATTTTTCGATTTCTTCAGGCAATGGATCACGGTTATTAGGAGGCCGACAGTTGACAACATTGGCAATGTAAACGTCTTCACGCGCCACACCCATCGCTTCGACCATTCGCGTCAGCAACTGTCCAGATGCACCAACAAAAGGAACACCTTGCCGATCTTCTTCTGCTCCAGGAGCTTCCCCAACAAACATAATATCAGCCCTTGGATTTCCTTCACCAAAAACCACAGAAGATCGCCCCTCACACAACGAGCAGGCTTGACAATTTATGGCCTTTGCTCTCAACGATTCAAGATCATCATCAAATTCTCCCTCAGGAGACCCATGACGGTCAGGTCCAGCAAAATGAATTGGGAGTGTATCCACACCCAATTCATTTTGCTGCTTTAAAAACTCCAGAGCCAAATCTAAGGCACTGTTCCTATTCATAGGATCTTCAGCCATAGGCGTCTCCAACCTAAGCCCATTGCGATACTAACCAATCTAAAATGTGATCTGCAACAGCATGCTTAGACATCAGTGGCAACTCAGTCTCTTGGCCATCGGCAGCGATGAGTGTGACCACATTGGTGTCTCCCCCAAAGCCAGCACCTTCAACATTCAATTCATTTAATACAATTAAATCCAAATTCTTTCGAGACAGTTTTCCACGGGCATTGTCCAATGCATTGTCGGTTTCCATTGCAAAACCAATGACTTTGCGTGCACCTTTTTGTTTGCCAATTTCAATCAGAAAGTCTTCATTGGGTACCAAGTGCAAGGTTAACCCATCTGCAGATTTTTTGAGTTTCCCCTGAGCAACTTGATCTGGGCGAAAATCTAACACAGCGGCTGTCATAATCAATGCATCTGCATCATTATATGCATTTTCCGTTGCCACCTTTAATTCAGCTACAGTGCGAACCGACACACAATCCACACCAGGCGGAGGAGCCAAATTGCTCGGCCCGCTAATCAACACCACATCGGCACCACGCTTTTGGGCTTGTTCGGCAATTGCATATCCCATTTTCCCCGTCGACCGGTTCGTGATAAAACGGACAGGGTCAATGGGCTGCTCCGTTCGCCCAGCAGTCACAATCACACGACGCCCAGCTAAAGACTGAGTGGTCATTAGTAAGTCTTGCGCGGCCTGCACGATCTGGTCGGGTTCTGCCATACGCCCAATACCCTCCGCACCAGAAGCCAATGCACCAGACATGGGACCAACCGTGTGATAGCCTGCATCCTTTAAAAAGGATAAATTGCGTTGCACCGCCGAATGCGCAAACATATGCGACTCCATCGCCGGTGCAAACAACGTAGTTTTCTTGCTGGCCAATAAAATGCACGACAACAAATCGTCTGATAGCCCATTAGCGATTTTACCAATGAAATTTGCAGTTGCAGGCGCTACCAATATGATGTCTGCCCACTGCGCCAAACGCACGTGAAGAACATCAGGATCCCCAGCATCGGGAAACAAATCTGTATGAACCTTGCGATGAGACAGTGCTTCAAAAGTGAGCGGTTGTACAAACCGCTTAGCTGCCTCAGTCATAATAATTTGCACGTCGGCCTTTGCGCGTTGTAGTGATCGCAAGACCTCAATACTTTTGTAAGCCGCAATACCACCGCTCACACCCAAAAGTATCTTTATGCCTTGAAGTGGCATTCTTACCCTTTGCTGTCAGCATCATTGTCGTCATATGTATGACTGATTTTTTGGTCGACCAATCGCCTCAATGCAACCGTCGTTACTTTCTCTTCTCCCTCGGGCACCCCTGCATTCAACCGGGCCTGGTTTAATCGACGAGACTCCCTTGAGGACAATAAAACGGCCTCATAAGGATTGACTGTTTTCCCGGTGACTTCCTCTGTAAAATAGACCTTTGGCATGTAAAATTCCTTTCAAAAAAAATGTCAAGTTAAGAACAGGTTTTTAACGGGCAGCCTTACATCCCAGCAAGGCCCAAATGAGATAAATACGCCTGCATACGTGAAGCTCGCCGTCGCTCGGTCTGAATAATAGCCTTTAAATCTGCGACAGAATCGCACAACTGATCGTTCACAATAATATAGTCACATAACGGTGCCTGGTGTAATTCTTCAATAGCATTTTTCATGCGCAATTGAAAAGTAGATTCGGTTTCCGTTTGACGTGACGCCAACCGCTCTTCGAGAATTTGCAATGAGGGCGGCAATACAAAAACAGTAACACAACGATCCCCCAATGACTTTTGCCAAGAAGAAACACCTTGAACATCAACATCCATGAGCATCATACGTCCATCTTTCATTGCCGCATAAACAGCATCTAAAGATGCGCCGTAAAAATGACCATGAACTTCTGCATGTTCTATCAAAGCACCATTTCTAAGCATATTCTCAAAGGTTTCTAACGACACAAAGTGACGCTCTACACCGTCAACTTCTCCCATCCGAGCAGGTCGTGTTGTGGTTGTGACACAACGTTGAGCATCACTTTCGGTCTTGAGTAATTCGCGACACAAAGTGGTCTTGCCCACACCAGATGGCCCAGCAACGATCACCGCAAACGCACTGGGGTCTTGAGATAATTTTTCGAGCAAAGCTTTTAAAGCGGGTACATTATCTTTAGGAGTTGCTTGTTCCATATTCTAAAAAATTCCTACTCGATATTTTGGACCTGCTCTTTAAGTTTTTCAAGTTCTTCCTTAATATCCACCACAATGTGCGCGATCTCAGCATCACCGGCCTTAGACCCAATCGTGTTTGCCTCACGCAGCATTTCTTGAAGCAAAAAATTCAACCGTCTGCCTACGGCTTCTTGTTTATCTAACAAGTTTATATATTGCTCGTTATGACTAAAAAAACGAACACATTCTTCTGTCACATCACTCCGTTCAGCCAATAGAGCAATTTCCATCATCAGTCTATTTTCATCAACTTTTTCGGGCGTTAATAATTGCGCCAATTTGTCATTCATCTTTTGTTTCACAGCATCTATGCGTTTGGGAGCCAACGCCTCAACACGTTTGATCAATGTATCCAAATTCTCTATGCGCATTTTAAAGTCAGTAGTTAATTTTTTGCCCTCAATAAGACGCATAGCCAAACATCCCTCAGTGGCCAACTGCAACGCCCCGTCTAAAGTCTGCCACAGCAATTCAAGATCTAAACTTGGGGTCTCAAAACTAAACAGATGCGGCAACGTAACCAAACGCATCAAGTCTACAGAATCATTGCTGCCCAATTCGCGTTTCACATCTTCAATGCCGTCAGAATAAGCCGCCAAGACTTCCTTGCGTAAAACAGGTACCCCTTGGTCGGCTTGTTGGCCTTGCACCTCTACAGAAACATCAACCCGTCCGCGCGAAATAGAAACCAAAACAGATTCTTTAATTCGAGACTCTAAGGCCATAAAACTGCGTGGCATGTGTACATTTACATCACCATATCGCCCATTTACAGAACGAACCTCAACGGTTACACGACCAATATCTCCCTCACATACACCTTTCCCAAAGCCCGTCATACTGGCAATCATATTCTTACTCCTATACCCAACAATACATTTCAAAGACCAATCAAGAACAACAAATAAATAAATTAGCAAGCCAATAAAAATAGAAGAATACACTGGTTTTGTCAACATACTCAAAAGAAAACAGGAGACTTCGCTTAAAAGTCTCCTGTTTTATACCGGTTCAAACTATCTAGTCAACAAAATCAAAATCATGCACATCTTCACCAGCCTCAACCGACAGAATCTCCAGAGCCGTAGATGCTCCTTGTCCCGCAGAGATTATGGCCTGAGTTCTGATCAATCGGGTATTCCACCCAACAGCGTACAAGCCGTACACAGCCGTCTTGCCGTCTTCATCGGCCACTATGCCCTTATTTTTCTTTTCCAATCCTAAGCCTTCAGCCAACTTTGTGTTCGTACCGCTGGCAAGGATGAGATACTTCCCTTCATATCGGCTACCAGCTGCTCCCGTAATAACAAAACCGCTTTCGGTCTTCTCTGCACCCGTTATTTCTTCATCGAGAATTTCGGCGCCTAATTTTTTTACTTGTTCACGTGATGTATTCTGGAAATCGGTGCCGGTCATTTCTGGTATACCTAAATAATTATACAACATAGCTTTATGCATGGGCGTGGTATTTTGTCCAAAAACCGTAACAGACATATCATTTTTAGCCAAAAAGAGAGCAGCACTTAGCCCCGCGGGACCATCACCAACTATTAACACATCTGCCATAACCAAACCTTTCTTAAAATAGTGAAATTTATGCTACTATTTCTCAACAATACTACTCATAAACAACCTTAATATCAAGGAATTTTCTTGTGCTCTTTTAGCCTATCTCATTGCCATAACACCACGCTATTTCAAACACTTGCCCCTTACAACGGCCTACTCAAATATTAACATAGTCTGTAAAGCGCCGTCTGGTGCCAGTTGTTTCAGGTGCTTGTATGACCAAGATGACCACTTATCAGTCCACGAAAATAAATCTCTGGTCGTAGGCGTTCGGATATATCGCCCCCCTGGTAGCATGACTTCAAGCATTAAATTACCAAGAGTACATTTGCATCCCGCCGGAGGGGTGATCACAAGCCTATTTTCCATTTGTAGGGTTCTTAATATCTGCTCTGGCAATTCTAAGCGCGTAGGCGCAAAGCCATCCCGAACGGGCAAATGACCAATGAGTGACCCATTCAACGAAACCTGCATATCTGGGGCCCCATCCCAGGCACAGAATCGCAGAAAACCACGTCGAAATCGGCCCAAATCTGTAGATATAAGTTTCGAAGGCGAAACCTGGTCCATCATCCAAAAGTCAAGTAAATTACCAGGCTTATCCCATGCAACAACAGCCTCCGCACCACGGTTTAGATGATGCCATTCTGCTACAACCTCATGTGATTTCACAGATACCATAAACCATCCAGGAGCCGTATTTTCCAAATACCCTGGCCAATGTGCCAAAAGATCGTCTTGGGTGGGTAAAAATTCCAACACTTGATCTAAGGCCAAAGGAGGTTCATCAGAAACACCTATCATGGCACCCATAAATTGAAAGACGGGCAAACCTTGCGTTCTATGCCAAATCATACTTTGATTGTGTGTATGCCCACAAAAATAACCATCAACATCAAACTCTTGCAGCAATCGAGCCATATCTTGGCTAAACGCAAAGGGTAGGAAAAAAGCCCGTGCAACTGGCCAAACAGGATGATGACCGAAAATAAAAACATGCTCGACGTTTGATCGCCTCGCATCTTCAAGTGTTTGTTCAACCCAAAGACACTGTTGCTGAGACCAGGCGCTGGTATCCAAAATGACAAACAAACATTCATCCGAAGAAAAAGAAAAATAATTCTGTTCAATCTCAATGTCTAAAGCCAAAGCCACTTGCGGACGAACAACCACTTCAAAAGCCTGAGCATCATCCAGATTTCCACGGGCATAAACAATAGGTATCTCACACGTAGAAAAAAAAGCCAGTGCAGCCTTCAAATCTTCGGCAGCATGACTGTCGACACTGGGTTCTACAATATCACCCGTAATAAAAAGAAGGTCAGGGTCTAACTCACGCAATGTATCCATCATTGGAGCAAGGGCGTAAGTTACATTTTCTACATAGGCATCAGGATCCAACTGATTGGTCTCTCGCTCGGAGGTACTGCCAAACTCTCGTCGAACGAAATGCGTATCACTCACAACAGCAAAAGAGAATGGACGTCTAAACGCTTTCATGAAGATCACCCTTACAAAAATATGGCAAAATCGACTAAAGCAAGAACTTAGCCTACTTCTTGAGTATAAACAAGCATAAGTCCACCGTGCAAAGTTGCAAGCAAAAAAAAGCGAGATTCCTTGGAATCTCGCTTTTTTTCAATCTCTTAAGCCCCTCCACCTCTACGGCCACCACCTTCACGCCGTTGCCCACCCCCGCCGCGCTCACCTCGACCGCCACGCTGATTCATATTCTTCATATAAGTTTGCAAGGCCTTCACTTGATCCGGTTTCAAAATAGAACTCAACTTTTGTGTCATCTGAGCACGTAACTTTCGAACTTCCGTCATGGCGGATTCTTGATCGGCACCAGTGCTTAACTTTTTAACCAAACTTGCCCGTTCAACGTGAATGGTTTTGAGTTCACCTCTAATTTTGCCCAACAGCTCATTGCTCAAAGCAACTTTATCATCAAAAGCCAAAAATCCTAGAATTTGCTCTATGGGCACATTGCGCATCGCCATCATCGCACCACGCCGCCCACCACGCTCTCCACCACGCTCTCCACCACGTCCGCCTCCCCCAGGTTGAGCCCAGGCATCTAAGGCCCCAAACATCAGAACAGCGGTCGCAAAAATTATAAATCGATTCATCGTAAACATATATGAACTCCTTTGAAATGGTTCGGTAGCCCAAATAAATTCGGGCAAGTGTCTTGTTAGTTAGACGGCACTTGCCCGAAAAAAAGTTCCCATATAGTTGCAAATAATCAACTGCAATTCGCAAATTAATCTTCATCGACAAGAGTTTGCCGAATACCAAATCTCAATATGGACAATCCTCTAGAATACCACTTGAGAAACAGCTTTAGAAATAAGAGCTACAGCAATAGAAGTCATGCCAATGAGGCCCATTCCACAAGAGTAACCTGCCAACAATATAGGTGCATAGGCCTTCCACTTAGATTCACCAAAACGTTTGGAAAAATAGAATTTCCCTAAAAGTGCGCCAGCAAAGTTCAAGATCACAAAGTGAGGCCATTGGGCCAAGCCATTTACGAACCCGAAGAAAACCAGTGTGGGCACTTTAACAGCAGCAAGCACCAAATAAAGCAAACCACCCGTAACAAAACCCGCCCCGACATACTCAGGCTTGATAATGTCGCTCAAGAGTTCCATACCTGCCGCCCCTTGAAACTCTCCTGGGGGCAAGGTTGCCTTCAACCACATTGTTTGCATGGTTGCTTCAAAAGGCCAGAACATTTGCACATACGGATATGTTGACGACGGAATCGGCCCCAGTCGCCAAATAAATTCCCAAAATACAAAACTACATAAAAAGATGACAAAAGATGTCAACACAACCATCTTGATATAGCCTTTGAACTTCGTCTTGGTCAATTCAAGTTGCTTAAATTGACGCACAGCCAACCCGTGATCGTGCAAAGGAAGAGGCGCAAACCAAACGGCGACCCCCTTATATCCAGACAAGAAAATAGCGGCTTCGCGTATATAGGGAATACTTGCCCCATAGGGACTGCCTGTCAAACCAATCATACGCGCGCCAATGTAAGACGAAATAGGGGTGTAGATAAAGGCAAAAAAGACCAACCATCCCCAATGAAACTCAGGGACAAGCCATTGACACAAACCAATTGTAGCAAATGATGCAATTACCCACAAAACCAAAGGCCATTGCATGGCCATATCACCACGGCCTTCAGGCAAGTCTTCTAAGCTAATGCGTGCAGTATGATGCCCCGTGTCTTCCATTGCTTTACGCTGCTGAAGCAACGTTTTACCAACCATGTAGAAACCAGTAAATGCAATAATCAACGACGTACCAATTCCAAAGCTTAGCCAGAAATCAAAACGATTTGAAATACTGGCAGGAATCGCCGTCATACCAGGAGACCAACGTTGTAAGATTTCGAAGTGATACAAAGTTGGATTGAGCACCAAATTGCCCAACACCGCGCCAATAAAAGAGCCAATGACGACATAAAATGGCAAAACAAAGCCAATGAGCAAATGCCCCAAATCAGTACCTATGCCAAATACAGCAGCCGGCAAAATTGTTTTCACTTCGGCTGTAAAGTCGATAAACGGAATGGGCAAAACCTGAACAGTTTCAGTTAAGAATATGCCCGATAGCGTCGGTACCACCACATAAAGCAAGCCCCAGACCAAACCAATACATGTTCCCGTACTAAAGACTCGCCAACGCCAACCTTCCGATTTCGAAGATGTTTCAGCCAGTGCCGTCACACCACGTGCATGAACAGGCTCCATTGG
>JABIFK010000893.1 GCA_018650745.1 Candidatus Latescibacterota bacterium
CCCGCCGAAGGCCACTTCTACATGGGCACCCAATGCTTCCAATGCGAAAACCCACCTTGCGTCGACGTATGCCCCGTAGGTGCCACCTGGAAAGAACCCGATGGCATCACCGTTGTCGATTACGATTGGTGCATCGGTTGCCGTTATTGCGAAGCCGCCTGTCCTTATTGGGCACGCCGATTCAACTGGAACGAACCCGAAGTCCCAAAAAACGAAATCAACCCCGTACAACACTACCTGGGCAATCGCCTACGCAAAAAAGGCGTCATGGAAAAATGCACTTACTGCATCCAACGCACCCGAGACGGCCGCCTTCCCGCCTGCGCCGAATCCTGTCCTACAGGCGCCCGCGTCTTTGGCAACCTCCTCGACCCAAACAGTGAAATCCGATACGTCTTAGAAAACAAACAAGTCTTCCGCCTTAAAGAAGAACTCGGCACAGACCCTAAATTTTGGTATTTCATGGATTAGCCCAAAACGACCAACGACTTTGATTTTTCGCACCGATTCCGTCCAGCAATAAATGCCCTAAAAACACTTAAGCTGGCAGGCTAAATTACCAATTGTATCCTCCAACGGTATTTGCGAAAAATCAGCCCTCCGGCACTTGAGGAGCGACTTTTTGCCTACTTTTTAGTCGTTTAAAAAGTGGGTCACCGAAGGCAGGGGAGGAATTAGGCAGGGAAGTTTTTTGAAGATTTTAAAAGATTTTAACGGAGAAAACAATAAATGCATCTCAAACACTTCATCCACAGCGCCTTCACCGCTGCCACAAGCGGCGGCCGCAAATACCACCTCTGGATGGGCGGCCTAACAGCCATCATATTCATTGGCATTTACGCCTACAGCGTCCAACTCCAAGACGGTCTCGCCGTCACCGGCATGAACGACCACGTCAGTTGGGGTCTCTACATCTCCAACTTCACCTTCCTCGTCGGTCTGGCTGCCGCTGCCGTCATGATCGTCATGCCCTCCTACGTACTCAAAGACATCGACTTCTCCAAAGCCGTCCTCATTGGCGAAGGCGTAGCCGTTTCGGCCCTCATCATGTGTCTCTGTTTTGTTGTTGTAGACCTTGGCGGCCCCCACCGCGCGTGGCACCTCATCCCCATGATCGGCTACTTCAACTTTCCAGACTCACTCTTAGCCTGGGATGTACTCGTCTTAAACGGATATCTCGCACTCAATCTTGCCATCCCATTTTACATTTTATACAGCCACTATTGTGGCCGCACGCCCGACAAAAGACACTACCTCCCCTTTGTATATCTCTCGGTCTTTTGGGCCGTTGCCATTCACATGGTCACCGCCTTTTTATTGGCGGGCCTGCCCGCACGCCCCTTTTGGAACAGCTCACTCTTAGGCCCTCGTTTTCTCGCATCGGCATTTGCCGCTGGCCCAGCATTTATGATTCTCACCCTCGGTTTTATTCGCAACCATACAGAGTATCACATCCAAGACGAAACGTTCTCAAAATTGGCCATGATCGCCACAGCTGCTGCACAAATCAACTTGCTCATGCTCGGGTCAGAATTGTTCAAAGAATTCTACTTTCCCACACACCACAGCCTCAGCGCCCAATATCTTTTCTTTGGCCTGCACGGGCACAATGCATTGGTACCCTGGATTTGGACCGCCATCTTTCTCAATGTAACAGCAACCATTATCCTCACCCTCAATCCCTTACGCCGCAAAACCCATTTGCTCTTCCCGGCGTGTTTGCTGCTCTTCATTGCCATTTGGATGGAAAAAGGCATCGGCCTTGTCATCCCAGGTTTTATCCCATCTCCACTCGGTGAAATTGTCGAATACATCCCCTCTTGGATAGAACTCTGCGTGACCTTTGGCATCTGGGCGATGGGGCTTTTTATCTTCACCATACTCATTCGCATCGCACTCCCCATCGAATTGGGCAAATCACGCAGCCCACTTATAGCCAAAAAAGAAGGGCAACCGCAACCGGTTGCCCAAGCATAAATGTAGATGTCCAAATGAAATTAAGGCGCATTAATCTCGAACCAAAATCCAACCCCGTTCCTGCAATTGATCAATAACCTGATCCAACGTACGGTTGGCAAGCATATCATGGATCTCAGAACGCAAAGTACCCCACTTTTCATGTAAAGGACATGGAAAATCATCTGAACAATGCGGAATACCCAAAGCACAAGCCTGAAACAAATCCAAACCATCAATCACTTCAACCACTTGTAACATGGTAATATCTGAAGGAGGTTTGGCCAACGTCACGCCACCACCGGGTCCTTTTTGAGAATGAATCAAATGATTCCGTGACAACGAATGCACAATCTTCGACAAAAAAGGAACCGGAATCTTAAGTGCTTCGGCAATCTCACGCACACGCACAGGTTGCCCATCTTCTTGAGACGCAAGATACAACATTGCGCGAATACCATATTCACAAGCTTTTGAAAAAAGCATAAACCATCCTTTAATAATTTTTGATAAAAAGATGTCTTACTCTTAAATACAAGAAAAGAGACAAAACGTCAACCCGTAATGCTACACAAGAAGAATTATCAGTGCCAAATGGTACTACAAATCTACCAAAGAAGAAGCAGATGGCAATCTCTGTTTTTTCTTATTATTTCTTCCTAAAGGGGGATATGATGAAGAATCGAATGTGGGCCCTTATTGCTATGTTTATCTTTACAAGCGGATTTGTTTCAGCAAAAGAAATCACCATTGGCGGGCAAATACGTCCACGCTCGGAATTTCGTGATCCTGTAAGTATCGGACATGATATGTTTACCTCTATGCGCGTACGGGCACAAATTGCCGCCAAACTCGACAAAAATGTCGATGCGTTCATTCAACTCCAAGACGTGCGCCTGTGGGGCGAAGAAGCCAATACGTTAGGGGATTACAACGCCAACAATTTTGATCTCCACCAAGGATATATCACCCTCAACAACATCAACGACGCCCCCTTCTCAATCCGGGCGGGGCGCCAAGCCATTGCATTTGGCGGTCAGCGTTTAATTGGTTCAGTCGAATGGACACAACAAGGCCGTGTATTTGATGGCCTGCGCATGATGCTCAAACCTCAATGGGGAAAAGTTGATGTTTTGGCCATTCGTTTGTTTGATGCCACAGCAGCAGGTATCAATACCAATGCATATCTCACTGGTATTTACGCAACCACCAGCTCTGGCATCGATTTTTATGGCATCTACAACCGTGCTTCCGGTAGCACAGATCAATACACTGTAGGTGCGCGTTGGGCCAGCACTATGGGTGCCAGGCCCGTACGTCTCGAAGGGTCTTTCCAAACCGGTGAACGCGGCGGAAGCGACGTTTCTGCATTTATGTTTGGCGGTCGTTTGGGCCTGCCACTTGGCAAAGCCAAACTCACCCTTTGGTACGATTATCTTTCAGGCGATGATAATGCCACGGATGGCAAAACAAAAGTCTTTGACACACTCTTTGCCACCAACCACAAATTTTACGGTTTTGCCGATCTCTTTCTCAATATTCCAGCCCATACAAAAGGCTTAGGCCTTCAAGATGTCGCCATCAAATTTGCTGTCCCGCTCAACAATGGCGTCAAACTCGGTATTGACGGGCATGCCTTTTTCTTAAGCAAACAAGGCACTGCTTCGGGCAAACATCTCGGTGAAGAAATTGACGTAACACTCTCTTACAAGTACAGCACCGAAGTCACCTTTGTAGGCGGTGCGTCTTATGTCATTGCCAAACAACCCCTCACCGACATTGGCCGCTTGGGTGACGACATGAAATTCGCCTATTTCATGACCAATGTTGCATTCTAAGACCAACGCAATCTCTATTGATTTATCTGACACATTATGAACCACAGAAAAAGGCGTGTTCTATCAAGAACACGCCTTTTTATATTTCTATACTTGATTTATACTTCAAACTTTGCCAACTGCGGCAAATGATCACTTAATGCCACAAAGTCGAGCTGATCTTTATACAACCGAAAATCATCTTCATACAACGGCCGTGCCTCCACCAACTGATTCTTAATGGGCCCACCC
>JABIFK010000010.1 GCA_018650745.1 Candidatus Latescibacterota bacterium
GAAAAATATTTTTGAAAAATCGATGAATCACCATTGGACTTTAAATCGTGGTTGCCCACTGAAATGCCATAGGGAATCTGCCCGTGCAAACGATCCATCTGTTTGCGTGCCACAGCCCATTGCTCAGGTACATTTTTATCGACTATATCTCCTACGTGACTGACAAAAACAACACGCTGATCTTCGATATTGTCAGCAACCCACCCAGCATACGCTTCAAAAACAGAATTGGTCACCGGATCAGCACTCTCAGGCTCTGCTTTGGTCCCCTTGCCTTTGTACTTTTGCGTGTCAGGAATCACCACAAGGCTAAAAGCATCATCAGGTGCGGGTGGCAACTCACAGAATCCAACTCTCGGTGCAATCAAAAGACCGACCAACATCACATACTTAAATATCCGAATCATTATGCCTCTCCAGAAAACAATCCATACAGAAAATTACCTTGAACTACGTCCCCTCAATCAGCTAAAACCTGCCTGTTTGTCAACAACAATCACCTAAGATGTGATGTACACCTAACCGTGGACAATCACCTGATTGTCATGCACGATGCCAAGGTTGATCGCACCACAAATGCAAGTGGTGAAATTCGCGAAATGACTTTTGATACCATTCGTCAACTCGACGCGGGTAATGGAGAGCAGGTACCAACCTTAGATGAAGTGCTTGCCGTGACCAAAGGGAAAGCCACCTTATTATCTTGGAGAGAAAATAAGCGGATTTGTTAATATTTCGAAGGTTCGGATGGTAAACGATGCAATGCAACACAAACAGGAAAATGATCTGACACGGAAATACCTTGAATCACTTGGGCATGTACTTTCTGAAAATGCTCAGAAAAAAACAAAAAGTCGTATCGATGCTTTTCTGCAATAAACGTGACATGCTCATGAATATCTTGCAAAGTACTGGTAGATGAAATAAACGCCTCCTGCATACCCGGTATTGCTTGCCACAATTCTTGTAACAATCCCAGAGACAGTTTGTCCTCCAAAGGCGTTTTCAACTCAAACCCTCTTGCATTGACCTGTCCTTGAAAATTGAAATCGCCTCCAACAATCAAATTCTTCATCAGTCCATCACGCTTGGCCCAGGCAACCAAGTCATTCATTTGATGCAAACGGTTGGCCTCACTTAAAACGCTTAAATGCACATTAAAAACATTAAGCGTTGCATCATTATGCACAATCTGCACATGCTGCGTAGACGATTTCCAAATAAACGGGTTATACATAAATGTCAAAAACTTGCTCTTCAAATTGGGATAAAATGTAAATCGCTTATACGCATGCTTCACAATCGGATACTTCGACAGCACCGCCAAACACCGATGCATGTTGCGCACCCCTTCAAACGGAATCCATCTTTTCCAATCTGCCACTTGCGCAACATAAGACCATTCCAATTTTTCCTGCAAATAAGCCACCTGATCCAAACGATGACTCCGGCTTGCATCAACATCGGCCTCCTGCAACAACACAATATCAACATCATTGTCTTTTATAACTCGGACAATTTCGTCTAAGTTTTCTTGATAGGCACCCAGTTCAATTTGATCGCGCACAGCCTTTTGAACCGGCCCAACAGCCCACCCCATATTGTATGTCATCACCCGCAATGCAGATTTTCTATCCGTTTCCAACTCAAATGATCGGGTGCTCCAACCCGCATCAGAAACATACTCAAAACCTTGATCTGGATGCGTAACATGCCAATAGATCCAATAAAAAAGGGCGCCCATAACAAATGCGCCCAAGAGAACCAGACCAATTTTTAAAATCAGAAATCCAGACAAATAAGAGGATAATAAAGAAATACTGAACAACGCTCCGACCTCATTGTTTTGTTGTTTGATAAGCTTGGCAATAAAAATTAAGAATTGTCGGTGGAAGACCAAAAATATATCCTAAAATGGTAATCTTCATCACGTTGAGTTCCAATAACTGATTGTGTTCCAACACCTGATACAACCAAGGAATTTCATCCAAAGCAGGGAATGAAATTGAGAAGCTGTCTGGATAAAAAAATGACACAACCAAACCCACACAATATCCAGCGACCTCACAAGTAGGCCCTATGCGAGGCAAGTGCAAATGGCCCGTCACAGTCTCAGTCAAATAAGCAAACGATTGCATCAACATACGCAGCATGAACAAAAAAATAAAAAAGGGTGAAAAAAGGGAAAACTTCACAATCACAGAAAAATACAAAAACAACCACGTAAATCCGTCTAAAAAATGATCAAGAAAATGCCCAAACTTACTTAACTGGCCCGATAATCTGGCATGAATACCATCTAATGCATCAAAAAATGTAAACAGATACAAAAAGAGCGCAGAGACCAACAAGCTCCAATTAGAAGTACCCCACATCAAACATCCACACCCAATCATTGCACACGTAAAATTGGCCCAAGTCAATTGATTGGGCGTCACCCACTGCGGGATATATGCAGCCAGCTTGGAATAGGGTCCATAAGTCAAATGATCGATAAAGTCTTCATTTGAACCTGAGATCGACTTTGTTTTAGAGCTCATAATTTCAAGGCCCCCACCTCTTTCTCCTTATCAGGAAAGTAGGTCGCATCATTGTGAAGTACCCGAGGCAAAACCTCTTGTGTCATGCGTTGATAATGTTGTGCATCATCCATTTCTGACCACGCCAAATCGTTCACCTTCTCAAATGCAATTGCATGGTGTTGTGCAACCTGCGCCAAACAATCAGATTCGTAATCTCCTAAAAGAGATCCTTCAAATTGCTCGTCAGCCCAATCAAACATCGCCTGTTGCAAAGACCGAGACACCTTAGAGATTCCTACCCATTCGCCTACCACACAGTTTACAACATCCTTATGCTTCGATATACCATCCACATGCCCAGCTGTTGCCGACACATACACCTCATCACCCGCACCCGTAAACCCAGAAAGCAAAACACCACTTTCATATTGCGAGTTAATCATCTCACCAAGCGCGCGTTTTTCATATATCACATCTGATTCTAAAAGTAAAATATCACCCTTTAAAATATTTCGAGTGAGATAAAAGGAATACATATTGCCCGAAGATAAATATTGATCGTTGTGAATGAGTATCACATACTCTTTGTCCTTGGCAAATGCTTCATACAGTTCCGATTTATATCCCGTAACAAGAACAATCTCATCGATCCCAAAGAAACGCAAATTCTCCACAGAACGCGCAACCAATGCCTGCCCACCAACCTCAACCAATCCCTTTGGCATATCTTGCACAACCGAATTAAGACGCACACCCATCCCTGCAGCAAGAATCACAGCCTGACAATTTCCCATATCACCCTTTCATTCCTGTCATTTAATATGCAAACCCTATTTCTTTAATTTCTCTAAGATCGCTTTAATCTCTTCCATGTCAAATTCTTGCACCAACGCCCGCAAATGAGCTCCCAGTGGCACCATATCTTCCCCAATAGCTTCCAACTCACCTACAGCCTTGCGCAATTCTGTAATGCTATGCCTGTCCACAGAAACAAAAAACTTGTCAAGCAATTCGGAGGGTACCGTAATCGCATCCCAATCCAGAGTCACGGGGGCTTCCAAAACATCCCCCTCAAACACATAGGTCACACCCAAGCACTCGTGTAAACACGCATACACCTGATCAACTCGAAACGGCTTGTCAATAAACCCATTAAAACCCATAGAAATATAGTGTTCACGTTTATGGTCAAATACAGATGCAGTCACAGCAACAATTTTAGGCGCATTATCGCCATAAGTATCAATCAATTTTTTTAGTGTTTCAGCCCCCCCCATCACAGGCATACGCATATCCAACAAAACAATATCTGGCATCTTTTTATTTACTTTTTCCAATGCCACAGCACCGTTTTCTGCTGTATCAACCTCACCCCCTATTTTGGTCACAATCTGTGCCAAAATATCACGATTATTTTCCACATCATCTACAACCAACGCATATACAGATTCATTCGCTGCCAAATGTGAAACTCGAAGCCAGTCGGCTTTTCCACCAGGGCCTTCTTCAACACCCGACACAGGCAATGCCAATGAAAATAAAAAAACAGCCCCTTGCCCCGTTTCAGAAACAACATTCAATTTACCCCCCATCAATTCTACATACCGATGCGAAATAGCCAAGCCCAACCCAGTGCCCCCATGTCGAATGCCTTCATCTGCCTGTTGGAACGGTTCAAAAATGGCGATCTGTTTGTCTGGAGCAATGCCCGCTCCAGTATCAGACACTTCAAATAAAAACAATCGTTCTATATCCGACGTATGATCTGGAACATCCGAAATGCGAAAAGTAACCGTTCCCGTATCCGTAAATTTCACTGCATTGCCAAGCAAGTTTATCAACACTTGCCTGATTTTACCTTGGTCGCCCACCACCAAACTGTTTGGCAAATGCGTTTCCAACCGCCACTCCAAACCTTTCTGCTGACATCGAATATCAAACATACCATCCAAAGCTTGCCATACTGTTGAGGCCTTTCCCCTTTAGCTCAGGGAAAGAACGGTAACGCCAAGTCTCCAAGAGTGGGTTCGGCTGTCTCGGCATATAGGGTTGTACCGCCCAGCTGGGCGCAACCGTAAAAACAATGAAAAGACAGATA
>JABIFK010000179.1 GCA_018650745.1 Candidatus Latescibacterota bacterium
ACTTCTGCACTCTCTCGACCATGGGCCAATGCGGCCTGGTCTGATTCAATAACCCGCATGGTTTTCCACTTGCCACCGCGAAACCGAAAAAGAAAAATCACACTCATCAGTGCAATATAGAGCGTAACAGAAATCCAAGCGACAAAGATTCCAAGATCCAGTGTCACTACGGCTAAATATGTAGGAACAATCATGATAAAAATTGATGCAACGCCCGTGACCCACATGACAAATTTCGTGTCACCCGCGCCTTTAATTGCAGCAGAGAAAACAATATAAGCAGCGTCCATCACACAATAAATGGCCACAAATTTAAGCAGCACCGTTGCCAGGTCCCTCACGGGTGCAAAAGCAACTGCATCTGCGCCAGATTCAAAAGGTTTCATAAAAAGATCCGGTAAGAACCAGTAACAGAGGCCCATCACAACCATATACAGGAGGCTCAGGTGCAAAGCCGAGTAGGTACTGTGTTCAGCGGGTTCTGGGTTGTCATCACCTAAATATTGTCCAACCAAGGTTGATACCGCAATACCCACACCCAACATCGGCACAAAAGCCAGCGTATTGATATTGAATGCAAGATTCGTTGCGGCAAGTTCTACCGTGCCCAAACGGCCTACAAGCAATACAAAAATTGAAAAGCCCATGATTTCAACCATAAACTGAAGGCCATTTGGTGCACCAAATTCCCAAAGCCGAGTAAAAAGTGTTCCGTTGAATCGCCATCCAGCCAAGATCTGATACTTTTCTCTAAACTGTTTGCGCAACATGAGAACGAAAAACACGACGGCACCGAAAACTTGTCCTACAACCGTGGCGTACGCAGCGCCTTCGATTCCCGCGCGTGGAAATCCCCAATGGCCAAAAATCCACGCGTAGTCCAACACCACATTGATAGAAACTGCCACCACATTAACCCAAAATACCGTCCAGGTATCCCCTCGCCCAGAGAAGAACGTGGATATAACCGTCATAATAAAAACGGCCCAAATCCATCCCGTCAAAATACGAAAATAGACGACCTCCATCTGCCTCAAAGCTACAGGGTGCCCAGTGGTGTCAAATATCCACTCAGAGAAAGGCAACAGAAACAACATCAAAATACCGGCTGCCAAACTAAAATAGATGCCCTGCCAAACCGCAGCCCCGACCTTGTGATACTGCTTTGCGCCATAATATTGCGCTACAAATGTATTCACATAACCCGCAGTGCCTATAAAAAAACTTCCAAAAGCAAAACTAAGCAAACTCGCAGGCAAAGCCGCAGCCAATGCTTCAGCACTATACCAAGTCAAAAATATGCGATCAATAAAGTGCATCAGGCTCCACGATCCCATACTTAAGATCAATGGTCCTGCAATTTTTAAAACTTGCTTATAACCACCATCACCCGACCACCGAAAATTCACAGACACCTCTCGTTAAAAGCTTACAATACCACATTCCAGAAAGAAACCATCCGATCCAAAACTAAAAACCACCCAAAAACCTTGCTACAACCCCAGGAGTCTGTATTTTATTAAAGGGGTTTTTGATCAACCCAAAACATTAAAACCACTTTGAGAAAAAACTGAAAGGATTGACCACAATGGATTTTGATGTTGTGATTATTGGTGGTGGCAGTGGGGGTTACGCCGCAGCACGTACCGCCCAGACATTAGGTGCAAAAGTTGGCATTGTAGACAAAGGTCCGTTGGGCGGGCTGTGTATTTTGCGGGGATGCATGCCCACAAAAACGATCTTGCGGTCTTCGGATGTCATGTCTTTGGTGAAACGTGCAAAAGAATTTGGCTTACGCGCAAGCAAACCCATCGCAAAAATGGATGAAATTTATGCCCGTAAAAAAGCCTTAGTTAAAGAATTTGCGGATTATCGTGTGGAACAACTCAACAGCCCTCGTTTCGAACTCATCAAAGGCAAAGCCACATTTCTCAACAAGAACACCATTCAAGTTGGCAAAAAAACAATCACCTCACGCAGCTTTGTCATTGGCACAGGGTCAGTTGTTGCCCATTTCGACATCCCAGGGTTAAGCGAAGTCGGTTATATCACCAGCGACGAAGCGCTTGAATTGCAAACACTCCCCAAATCAATGATCGTCTTGGGTGGCGGAGCAGTTGCCACAGAATTCGCGCAATTCTTCAGCCGTGTGGGTAGTAAAACCACGCTCATTCAACGCAGCAACCATATCTTCAGTTCTTCTGATGAAGACCTTGCCCGCCCGGTAGAGAATCGGTTTAGAGAAGAAGGCATGAAAGTTTACACAGGCACACAATTAATCAAATTCACAGAACAAAACGGCAAAAAGATCGCACATTTCAAACATGAGGGCAAAACGCGTAAAGTTTCAGCAGAAATCATCTTGCAAGCGCTGGGGCGTAAACCAGCGATCGAGAACCTTGGCCTTGAGAATGCTGGCGTAAAAACAGACCGCGGCACCATTGTTGTTAATGATGCAATGCAAACATCAAACCCAAACATCTACGCGGTTGGCGATTGCAATGGTATTTACGAGGTCGTTCACATAGCCATTCAGCAAGGGGAAATTGCTGGACACAACGCGATTAAAGGTACCAAAAAGCAAAAAATGAACTACCGATTAAAATCGGAAGTCGTCTTTACTGATCCACAGGTCGCATCGGTCGGTTTCAATGAGAAAGAGTGCAAAGCCAATAACATCGCCTACAAAGCTGCCTCATACCCTTTTAATGATCATGGCAAATCAATGGTCCTGGGCGAAACACATGGTTTTGTCAAAATCCTGTGTAACCCAAAGTCGGGTGAGATCATTGGCGCACAAATCGTAGGCCCGGAAGCAGGTGAATTAATTCATGAACTTATTGCAGTGATGTATTTTCGGGGCACCGTTCAAGATTTGGCCCAAATCCCACACTATCACCCCACTTTATCCGAAATCATCACCTACCCTGCCGAAGATCTGGCCGATGAAATTGCGCAAGGTTGATCAGGTGCCAACCTTCGATTCGGAGATATCTGTTGGACCCTCGCGGATATCTTTAAGCTCCCGAGCCAACAACACAGAGATGGGTACAAAAAACAAAGAAAGCAAAAACGTGTTTTGATACGAAATCCAAGATATTAAAACC
>JABIFK010000009.1 GCA_018650745.1 Candidatus Latescibacterota bacterium
TAATCGCAGACTCATTGAACAGCGCTATAGTTGGGACCCAATTATCGAACAGATTGAAACACTTTATAAGGATGTGCTTGCGCGTGCGCACTAAAATACTTTACATATCCGAAGCCCCTATCTACGGTGGTGCAGAGCGTTACCTCATCACCTTGGCCGAAGGCATAGATCGCTCCCGTTACGACCTCGAAATGATCCTATCTGATCAAGCACCCGAGCGACTGCGTCAAGCATTGCGTGATCTTGACATCCCAACCATTTTGGTACCACCCATAACAGGCAAAACCGACCTAAGTGGCATCATGCGCCACGTTGCTTGCTTTCGTGCAAGGCGTCCAACAATCGTGCATTTCAATCTTTCAAATCCACTGCACGGCCAATACGCGATGATAGCAGCACGCATTGCAAAAATCCCTTTCCAAGTTGCAACGCTCCATCTTCCACCGCGAAGCACCACCCCAACAAAACGTGGTCGTTTTTTTGAACGACAAACCCTCTGCAATCTCAACATGCTGATTGCCGTCTGTGACTCCAGCAGGGAACTCGTGGTTAAACATTTTGGATTAGATCCAGCACGCACCACAGCGGTGCACAACGGTATAGATGCAGATGACTTTGACCAGGAAGTCTCGAAGCTCGCACCCGTCTCACTCAAGCAGGGCCAAGAATTTATTATTGGCACAGTCGGGCGTCTCTCTCTACAAAAAGGGTTTGATGTCTTATTAGACGCAATGCCAGCTGTTCTCGCAGAATTTCCCAATGTGCGTTTGGCTATTGCAGGCGAAGGCCCTGAAGAAGAGAACCTGAGAAAGCAATGCAACACGCTCCACATTGACAAGAGCGTCGATTTCTTGGGCATGCGTTCAGATATTCCCGCTCTCCTTCAAGCTTTTGATCTTTTTGTTCTGCCATCGCGCTACGAGAGTTTCCCCATCACCATACTCGAAGTTATGGCGGCATCCAAACCCATCGTATCTACAAGCGTCGACGGCATTCCCGAATCTGTGGTAAAGAATGAAACAGGTTTGCTTGTACCCGCTGAAGATGCAAAATCACTTACCAATGCATTAACCAAACTGGTGCAAGATGATGACCTGCGTGCACACATGGCCAAGCAAGCCCGCCAACGTGTAGAAGCCTTATTCACACTAAATCAAATGGCCCAAAAGACCCAAGCCATTTATGACCGATTTTGCCTATGACAACACGCGTGCTCATGCTCGAACCCGGTGGTTGGGGTGGTATTTGTCATTACAGCTACAACCTTTGTAAGGCGCTTTCCAGCGATGCCGTCTCTGTTCGTTTGCTCACCGCAGAACCTTATGAATTGCAAGACTTACCACATAATTTTGACGTTACCACGCGGTTTGATGCCAACACACCTTACAAGACAAAACTCAAGGAAGTCATTAAAAGCTACAGAGCCTATCGCCCCGACGTCATTCACATACAAAGTACGTTCTCTGCACGCAAAGATTGGTTTGCGCTGGCAATGTGCAAAATGCTAAATGTGCCTATAGTCTATACGGCCCACAACATACTCCCCCATGATGCCGACGAAAAAGATGCGCGTGGTATGAAATGGGCATACGGTAAACTTTATGCATATTCAAGCCATATCATTGCACATAGCGAAGATTCACGGGTCGCATTAACGAACCTCTTTGCGCCCCCTCCTCAAAAAGTCTCAGTTATCCCACATGGAAACTATGTATTTGCAGAGTCAGAAACACCCCGCACAAAAAACACATCGCGACAACACCTTAAACTCAATACAGATAAAAGGTATCTGCTTGCATTTGGCACCATTCGGCCCTACAAAGGCACAGAGGATCTGTTAGAAGCCTTTGCACACATTGCACATCGTTTCCCCGATGTGGATACCCTCATCGCAGGCAAGCCCATTGGCCAAAGCCCCCAAGAACTTATAGACCACATCAATAAGCTTGGACTTCAAGATCGCGTCATCTTTCGCCCAGATTACATCGCCTTAGAAGACATTGCACACTATTTTGAAGCTTGTGATATTGCCGTCTATCCGTATCACGCGATTTACCAAAGCGGTGCATTACAATTGGCATACGCCTTTGCGCGACCAGTCGTTGCGACTGCTGTGGGTGCGTTTCCTGAAACAGTTGACGACGGTCAAAATGGCATTCTGGTTCCGACCAAAGATCCCGAACAATTTGCCCAAGCCCTAACAAAAATGCTGAGCGCCCCGCAAACGCAATTGGATGCCATGGGTAAGCATTCTCGCCATCTTGCAGATACACGGTATGCCTGGACATCTGTTGCAGAAAAAACAACGGCAATTTATAAAAAACTCGCTGCACATTGAAACGTCTACTCAAAAAAGGCAATTTATGCGTCCCAAATTTCTAAAACGCTTTGATACTTCACGGCAAATTATCATACTTGCACTCTTCACATTTCTTGCAACCAATGCCTTAACGCCTTTTATGTCACCCA
>JABIFK010000008.1 GCA_018650745.1 Candidatus Latescibacterota bacterium
GCCAAAACGTACTCCTTAAATGTGATAATGTGCTACTGGCTGAGCGCTGGATGCGTGGCCTGGAGCGTAAAAATCAATTCTCTACGCTTTGCGTTTTTTTATGGTCGCATCGGTGAACCATCAGGGCTTCGGGTTTGCGTCCATTGAATGATTTCATCTTTGGGTGGGTATTTTGCGGCAAGTTCTTCGTTAATGTCAATACCCAAACCCGGCTTGTCGTTGGGATAGAGATAACCATTTCTTACTTCAGGCAGACCGGGGAAAATTTCATAACAGAGTTCGTTGAATCTGCACCATTCTTGAATGCCAAAGTTGGGTGCCCAGAGGTCGAGGTGTAGGTTGGCTGCATGACCGACGGGGGATGTGTCACCTGGGCCGTGCCAAGCTGTTCTTACATTAAACATATTGGCAAATGCAGCGACATTGCGTGCAGGCGTGATGCCGCCCATTTGACTGACATGCATACGAATGAAGTCGATGAGTCGATTTTGAATGAGGGGGGTCCATTCGTGTGGGTGGTTAAAGAGTTCGCCCATCGCAATGGGTGTGGCACATTGGGTGCGCATGTGGTTGAACCATTCGTTGTCTTCGGGGGCAAGAGCGTCTTCTAAAAAGAACAGCTTAAAGGGTTCAACGTCTTTGCCAAATTGAATGGCATCGCTGGGGCGCAACCGTTCGTGAATGTCGTGTAGTAATTCAACTTCGGGACCTACTTCTGTGCGTACATGTTCTATCATATCCAGCATGCGGCGGCAGTATTCACGAGGGTTATAATACGCGCCATCGGGAGCGCCCTCTGGTTTTTGCAGGGTATCGGCTTGGCCACCATAACCACCCATTTGGATGCGAATATGGCGATAACCTTGTTCTTGGTATTTGCGCACACTGTCAACCACTTCGTGTTTGTCTTTGCCACCTGCGTGCGCATAGGTGTCGGCGGCTTCTCGGCATTTGCCACCCAAGAGTTGATATACGGGCATACCCGCGCGTTTGCCTTTGATGTCCCAAAGTGCTTGATCTACGCCCGAGATCGCATTGTTGAGTACGGGGCCGTTACGCCAATAAGAGTTGACCATGCTCATTTGCCAGATTTCTTCAATGCGATCCACGTCGCGGCCAATGAGAAATGGTTTGAGATGTTTGTCTATTGCGGCGTGCACGGCGTGAAATCGCTGTGTGAATGTCGCACATCCCAATCCATAGAGCCCCGGTTCTGAGGTGATGAGCTTGACAATGATGAGCCGTGATCCGGCGGGTTGTGTGATGATGGTTTGTACATCTTGAATGGTGACTGTTTCTGGCATAACATTTCCTTTTAATGACGTTGTTTTTCGTAAAGGTCGAGATCGTAATGTGCTGTGCCAATGCTTAGGCGTTTTTTCAAGTGTGCGATCTTCTGATACCCCGCCTTTAAGAAAAAAGACCGTTTAGAATTTTCATTTGAGGCAATATAAGTATAGAGGACTTCAGAATCACTAGTTGTTTCAAGTGCATCAAGAAGGGCTTCGGCTTGGGCTGTCTGATTGGTATGGATGAGCAGGTCAACGGTGCCACAATGGGTTTCATGTCGGTTGTGAGATGGCATAATGGTTGCGAACCCTTGGATGGTCTCTGTGCCATCGAGGACCCATGCCGTATGACCTTTGTGTTTTTGAAGTTTGAAAAACTCGGCTTCAAAATGTGAGCCAAGAAAACAACTGAGTTCATAATGTTTGATGATGTTATTGTGTTTGGCATTGAAGAGTGCAGATAAGTCAGCTTGGTCGTCTTTTGCAAGGGGACGGATGGCGGTCTGTTGGTTTTTGCGGAAGAGTGTGGAATCATCACCCGAGGGATCGAGTGTGAGTTTGAAGGCGTGGCGGTTACCCATTGCGCCGATGAATTCGAAGCCTGCTTTTTGATAGATGTTTCGAATCCAGTCTTGCCACGCAGCCAGGTAAATTGCGCGCCCTTCCAATGCGCGTAAGATTTGTATCGTTTCTGCTACTGTGGCTTTGCCAATACCTTGGCCGCGATACGCAGGTACTGTATACACTTGTGTGAGAATGCCCTGACCTCTTGGAGAGAGAATATACGCTGTGGTACTGACACATTTCCCCTTATCAAAAGCAACCGCCATTCCAAAACGTTCTTGGGCAAATTGTGCTTGGAGTCTCTGACGAGTGAGATCGGCGTATAAACCGCCTTTTTCATCCCATATGCGGAGGGTTTCCTGTTTGTCCGATTCAGGTGAGGCATGGTTTACGTGTCGAATTTCCCAGGTGCTCATCTTTACAACAGGCCTTCCTTTTGCATAATATCACCCGCAATTGCATAGGTGGTGCCGTGCATTGCAAAGACTACGAGACCAATGCCTTGGGCGAGGTAACCGCCGGGATAGAAATTGGGAATGTTGACAGATTCGTGACTGTGGGCATGGCTTGCCACTTGATTCACTTGAAAACGATAGGCATCGTGTTTTTCTACAAAAGTGAGGCCTGGTTTGAAACCTTGGATGAGCGAATAGTCTGCGCTGCCACCAATTTCTGTGATGATGTGATCGGCTTGTAACGTGTGTTCTCTTCCTTGTGTATTGAGGGTCACACGTCCGTTTTCTTCGACTTTTTGGATTTGTGTGTTGTATAGGGTATTGAAGCGTGGTGATTTGGTTTCGATGAGGTCTGCAATACGTGCGTAATAGGGTAGACCATAACGACTGTCTGTGATGAGGCGCCAGTGTACATCAAAGGGTTGTCGCATGACATAGTGAACATGGCGCCCGGCATCGTGAAGTTCGGTTGCTGCCCAGTCAGCAGAGCGGCCGCCGCCTACGACGATGATTTGTTGGCCCGGATAGTTGCTGAAATGTTCATAGTTATTGGATACGATGGGTAGATTATCGCCTGGAACACCGAGCGTGCGCAATTGGCAACGTTGCCCAACGGCATAGATCAGGTACTTGCAGGTGTATTGATGGGTGGTTTGCCCGCTGAGGTCTTGTGAGGTTACCAAGAACCCTTTTTCATGCGGTTCGATACGTGTGACACATTCTTCTGTGTGGATATGGTTGGTTTGCTCGAAACGTTTGGGGATGGTGTGGTAATAGTTAATGAGATCGCGCTTGATGATGAGATCGTTGACATCTATGTCAATGTTTTGTTCTTGGGCATGTTGGGCAAGTGGGTAATACCCAAATTCCATCCACTGACCGGGGGATAGTGTGAGCAGATTGCGCGGAACATTATTCCAAAGCCCACCCACATTTTCTTGGGTGATCAGAAGGTAATCGAGGGGTTTAGATTTGCGAAAGGTGTAAGCGATCTCA
>JABIFK010000007.1 GCA_018650745.1 Candidatus Latescibacterota bacterium
AAAACCAGAGGACGCACCGCGCAAGAGTTATGGGTTGATGTGCGTCGTGCGCGATCGAACCCCAGCTACCAATCAGGATCCGGCAAATACCTTACCCAGTTGGCCGCATTTGTTGCGTGCCGAATTGGTGGTGTTTATGGCCACTGCTGCGGTGTGTGTGTTACTGGGTGTGTTGTTTGATGCGCCGTTGAAAGAAATGGCTAATCCCTCCATTCCAGAAAATCCCGCTAAGGCACCATGGTATTTTTTGGGTCTACAAGAAATGGTTTCTTATTCGGCTTTTATGGGGGGCTTAATTATTCCTCTGGTGGTTGTGATTGGTCTGGCTTTGATTCCTTATTTGGACCGAGAAGTGGAACCGGCTGGGGTGTATTTGAGCGGTAAACGAGGGAAAAAAGTTGCCCTTCATACAGTGATTTTTGCAGTGATCATGGCCGTGTTGTCTGTGGCAATTCCTGTGAACTTTGGATGGTTGCGCGCTTGGTTTCCCGATATTTCACAACTGGTCATCATTTTCGTAAACCCTGGCACATTGTTGACATTGGCTTATGCGCTGTGGTCCATTTTTATTTTGCAAAGAGAAGGTTCAACCCGAATGGGGGCCATCGCTTTGTTTACCAGTTTTGTGGTCGGGTTTGTGATCTTGACTTATGTGGGCACGTTTTTACGTGGTCCTAATTGGGCCTTTTATTGGCACAGTGGCTTGTGGCCAACGCATTGAGTTGTTCGGCTGTGTTACGCAATGTGAGTAATTGTAAAATCAACAGAGACGAGAATCTCATTTAAATATGTGTATTTGGGTTGGAAAGGGAATCCGACATGCAAGTAAGCGATGATCTTAAACACGAACACCAATTGATTTTAAAGTATATCGAATTGATGGAACGATATATCGATTTTGGCCAGGCATATAACAACAATGAGTTGTTTGGTGATAAGGCAGAAGCATTTATCCACTTCATTCAAAATTTTGCCGATACGTTTCATCATGCAAAAGAAGAGGATGTTCTTTTTAAGCATATGGCCGCACCAGATGTTTTGACGCACTGTAATCCACTGCCTCAAATGTTGATGGAACATGATTTGGGGCGAGGATGCGTTCAACGCATGAAAGATGCTTTGTCAAAAGATGATTGGGACAGTTTGGCTAAGAGTGCAAGGGAATATGGTGTGATTTTAAGAGAACATATTTTCAAAGAAGACAACATTCTATTTCCTATGGCGGAAGAGAGCATTGCAGATGCCAACAAGAAATCAGTGAAAGAAGAATATGCACAAGCTGAGGCTCGATTAGATGGCTCTGCGCTTTGGAAAGAACATGAAACAAAATTTGCTGAATTGGAAATGGATTTCGAGAATGCGCTGTCAAAAGAAATGGCGTTAGCATAATTTTGAAAAAATGAATGGTGAAAATAAGGTTCCGGTTGGTTTTCTAAAATGAGAGATCCTGTTTTGATAGGACACTGAGTATGTCTAAACAATTTGATATTGGAAAAATGGAACATCGATCAAAAGTATGGCTCTTGGTTGTCAGTGTGATCACACTGGCCGTGCTTATTGTAGCAGCTGTTCGAGAGAACCTTTTGGCCGATTGGCAAATGCTGCAAAGCCAGTATGCCACAGTTCTAAAAGAAAAAGCAACCAACGTGCAAGGACGGGATATTGCCGATCAGTTTGCCGTTCATTTTAGGCAAAACGTTGTGCCTGAGTTGAACAAGACAGATCGGTGTATTACGTGCCACTTGGGTGTTAATGATCCTCGTATGGCCGATCAATCCCAGCCTTTTAAGACACATCCTGGGCGCTATTTGGCGATTCACGATCCGGCCAAGTTCGGGTGTACGATTTGTCATCAAGGACAAGGTCTGGCAACAGAAATTGAGGATGCCCATGGTCGTGCGCCATTTTGGGATTATCCGTTGCTGAAAAAAGGAAATATGAAGGCCGCGTGCACGCGCTGTCATGAAATGAATGTTTTGCAGAGCGGGTTATTGGTGCAGGCTGACACAGATGACCGAAGCGCACTGAGTGAACACGTCGTACTGGGCAAGATGTTGGCAGAGAGCAAAGGGTGTTTTGGTTGCCATATGTTACAAGGCAAAGGTGGTACGCTGGGGCCTGATCTGACCTATGTGGGTGACAAAACCCGACACGAATTTGATTTTTCACATTTTGCGAAAGAAGAACCCCGTGAGATAGAATATTGGCTTCAGAAACATTTCTTAGAGCCGACTGAAATTTCACCCGGAACCCTGATGCCAGATATGGACTTGGGTGCATCTGAGGCCAATGCATTGACAGCGTATATGTTGTCGTTGCGTCGCCCAGTACGTGTACCTGAATATCGATCCTTTGAAAACAAGGTTGCACACGTCGAAGTGACGGGCAAACATCTGTATCGAAAGAATTGCGCATCGTGTCATGGCATGAATGGTGAACAAAGCGAAGTGCCGGGTATTCGCACACCGGCATTAAACAATGCAGATGCCTTGGCTGCTGCCGATGCAGATTATTATCGGTCGATTATTTTGCACGGTCGAAGTGGATCAACAATGCCTGCATGGGGACCCGGAAAAGGCAATTTGTCAACAGAAGAAATTGACTTGATTGTAGGACACATACAGTCTTGGCAGCGCGAGGGTGCCGAAGTTGAAGCGGTACATGCTGATGCAGGTGATGTAAAAATAGGCCGCGCGTTGTTTGGTGGGTTGTGTGGCAATTGCCATGGGCGCAGTGGAGAGGGTGGCATTGGTAATGCGCTTAATTCGCCCAACTTTTTAGCAATTGCATCCGACCGATTTTTGGCTGAGACCATTATTCAAGGGCGACCCGGTACTGCAATGGCAGGCTGGAAGCATCTGTCGGCACAGTCGGTGAGTGACATTGTGGCTTATATGAGAACTTGGCAGCCTGTTGCATCTTCCTATCAATCGGTAAAAAGAAAGTTACAGAATCCCAAAACATTGGCACGTGTTGGGCGATCGCTTTATGACGGGAAGTGCGCTGTATGTCATGGTCAAGATGGTAAAGGTGGTATCGGAATACAGTTGAATACACCTGACTTGTTACGAGTTGTAGATGACCGATATATGTATCGGGCGATCACTGAAGGGCGTCCCAATACAGCCATGCCTGCATGGCGTCATTTGTCGTCTGATGAAGTTGCCGCATTGATCGCCTATGTGCGCAGTTTTGAAAAACGTGGGCGTGTGAAACTTGTTGCAGCGCCTCCGCGCGGCGATTTTACGGTGGGTGAAGTGCATTATAAAACGTCGTGTCAAAGTTGCCACGGAGAAAAAGGCATTGGCGGTGTGGGACCTCGATTGGCAAATTCGATTTTGCTCAGTTCTGCATCAGATGATCTGTTGTATCATTGGATCAGCCAGGGACGATCTGGTACGGCAATGAAGGGGTTTTTGAAGGTTTATCAAGGACCTACCGGATTGGCACGGGAACAGATCGGTGATGTGATTGCCTATTTGCGCCATTTGGGCACGCGAGAATCTTTGCCACTTTTGCGGTTGGGGATGGGTGATGTGGCAGTAGGTGAAGATGTATTTCGTGGCAGCTGTTCCTCTTGCCATGGTGTGGATGGAGAAGGGGCATCTGGTCCGCAGTTGAATAATGCAACCTTCTTGGCGTCTGCATCCAATGGGTTTTTAGCTGCAACAATGGCACTTGGGCGCACGGGAACGCCTATGCAATCGATGGTTCATGGGCAAGAAGGACTTGGACAAATCGCGCCTGATCGCGTAGCCGATGTGATTGCATTTATACGCACTTGGGAATTGCGTGATGCGCCACGGAAGCAACGCGCTGTGGTAGAATTGACGTCGAGTGCGATTGGGGCAGGAAAAGACATGTTTGGACGTTACTGTTCTGGATGTCACGGTCTCAATGGTCGTGGTATGCAAGATGGTGTTGCCTATTTTGCACCCGCTTTGAATAACCAAGAATTTTTAGCATCGGCTTCCGACGGATTTTTGCTGGCGACCATTGCACGCGGGCGCAGCCGTACTCCTATGCGACCTTTTGGTGAAGGGGCTGGCGGGATTGCTTCTTTGAAGTCGGAGCAGATTAGTGATATCGTGTCGTTTATCCGAAGTTGGCAGAAATAAATAGCCGTTGGCAATCAACCGATAGTTTTAGTCTGCTCTAAACGGCCTTAGGGACGGAGAGTTAGGGCTTGATTGTTGACTGCTAAAATTGCTGAATGTTTAAAGGAGATTGAGACTATGAAAAAGATTCAGAAACCCATTATTGACCGACGAAATTTCCTAAAATGGTCGGGTGGGGTGATGGCCGCTTCGGCTGCGTTTCCGCTCTTACCTGGTGAATTTGCTACAGCAGATGCGATAGAAGCTACTGGTGCTGCTTCGGGTGCTCGACGTACGTTGCAAGCGGCATGTCCTTATTGTGGTGTGGGGTGTGGCACGTTGATTTCTGTAGAAGGAGATCGAATTGTGGGGATGATTCCCGACAAGCGTCACCCTACCAATGTGGGTGTGCAATGCATCAAGGGTTTGAATGCTCATGAACCGATCTATCGTGATCGCTTGACACATGTGTTGGTGCGCAAAGATATGTCGGATCCTTTGACCGGACATGTGTCTGCAACCAAAGGCAGATTTGATGACGATGTTTTTGTGAAGATGCCCTATGACGAAGCCGAAGAATTGGTCGCAGAAAAAATGGCGGCCATCATTAAGGCAGAAGGCGGCAACAGTGTGGGTTTGAGTGGTTCGGGGCAGTTGACCATGGAGGCCCAGTGGATTGAGAATTTGTTGATGAAGGGCATTATGGGTTCCAATTCGATTGAGGCCAATGCGCGTATGTGCATGACGTCGGCTGTGACGGGTTATTTTGCATCCTATGGGTCAGACGCACCGCCCACGAGTTATGAAGATATTGAAGATGCCGATATGATTTCGTTTTGGGGCCACAATGCACGTGAGGCGCACCCCGTTTTGTTTTGGCGCGTGGCGGATCATAAAAAGCAAGCCGATATTCCCACGTTGGTTTCAGACCCACGACGCACAGGTACGGTGCAGGGTTTGGAAAATATTAATCCACGTAACTCGACGCATTTGGCCACGTTGAATGGTGATATTTCGTATTTGAACGCCATTGCACATGTGATTTTGACCAAGTATCCACGTGCGGTTATGCCAGATGCTTGGCTTTCGAAGAATACCAACAATCACAAGGAATATATTGCGGGCATTAAAGCGCGGTATTCACCAGAGCAAGTGATAAAACGGTTGGCGTTATTGGATAAGAATCGTGTGACGGTTGAGCAAATTGAGACGGTGGCCAAACAATGGGCCGAGGCGTCTATTAAGGGACGTGAGCGTGGTAAGGGTGGCGTGTTGACGTATTGGGGCATTGGGTATAATCAGATGCTGCACGGGCAGCACAATACCATTTCGATCATCAACTTGCATTTGCTTACGGGCAATGTCGGTCGTCCGGGCTGTGGCACGCACTCTCAAACTGGACAGCCCAATGCGATGAGTGAACGATTGATGGGCGGGTTGACGAGTCGCTTGCCGTTCAATCAACCCATATCCAATGTCGAATGGCGCGATTGGATTGCCGATCGGTGGCGCATTGATCGCGATCGGTTGGCACAAACGGCGCTGCTGAAAAACCCGATGGCCATTGGTATGATGGAACGTGCTATGAAAGGTGATTTGAAGGCGATGTTCTGGATGTATACAACGCATATTCATTTGCCAGATGTAGAGAACTTAGTACGCCCAGCATTAACCAAGATGTTTTGTGTGGTACAAGAAATCTATCGTCATGCACCCAATGTGCTGTATGGTGATGTGATCTTCCCTGCCATTACGTGGGGTGAGTGGTCTGGTGGCACATATATCCAGTCAGAACGACGTGTCTATGTTTGCGACGGTGTGAGTGTGGGCCGCGATGACAAGGGCAATGTGTTGACCGAGGCCAAACCCGACATGGATCTGGCAATTGACAAATGCAAAGCCATCGCCACAAAGTTGGGCTTAGACGCCGATAAGATTATTCCCTATAAGAAGACGATTAAGAATGAATATGGTCAGGAATTTTATGATCCTGAAGATGTGTTTGAAGATATCGTGATTGCTTCAAAAGGATCTGATGCAGATATGACCGGCATGCTTGAAGTGCGTGATCGTGATGGCATTGGGTTGTATGATCAGTTGCGGCAGTTGCGCGGTGTGCAGTGGCCAGCACCTACATATGACATTGCGCGTGCTGGTGGAACGAAACGTCGGTATATGAATCAAGAAAATTGGGAAGAATCACCGTATCCCAACTTCCGACATGCCGATGGCAAAGCACGGTTTAAGCTGTGTGAGCAGGATTATGGGCCAGATAATAAGTATATCAAAGAAGTGACGGCTGCATTTTCAAAATATGGCGCGAAAAAAGGCGAAGGGCCGTGGTTGTATGAAAATCAGGAGTTGCTGAAGCGGGCGCGGGATCTGGCGTTGGTACCCGAATTGCCAGATTTGGAGTTTTATGACAACACACGCAAGACATTGGAAGATGCCCAAAAGGAAAACAAGTTTCCGTTTTGGCTTGGGCTGGGCATTGTATATGAGCATTTCCATACCGCCAAAACCATTCAGGGGCCCACCACGCAAAAGCTGGTGCCTGAGCAATATGTAGAAGTGAATGTCGATGATGCAGAACGATGGGGTTTGGAAGATGGTGAACGCGTGCGCCTTGTGACACGGCGAAGCAGTTATGAAGCGCGTGTGTCCATAGGAACCTCGTCTATTGTAAGGCCTGCACGCAATGAAGTGCCTCCTGGCTATTTG
This sequence comes from Candidatus Latescibacterota bacterium, assembly GCA_018650745.1. Lineage (GTDB taxonomy): Bacteria > Latescibacterota > UBA2968 > UBA2968 > UBA2968 > JABIFK01. The sequence goes on from JABIFK010000007.1 coordinate 6,819, forward strand.
TTTAGTCCGTGGAATTTGTCTGTGGCAGACAGTGCCGATCCGAAAAAGAACAAATGGTTGGTGAATGCCGTCAGTCATCGGGCATGGGACCCCGTTTCGGGGCAGGCAGATTATAAGAAGATTGCGGCGCGAATTGAGAAAATATAACACGGTCGTTTTTTAAGGAAGTTTTCTAAGAACAAGACCGAACGGCCCTGCATCGGGTAATGTCGGTGCAGGGCCGTAATGCATGTTGTTTGAGATGGCAATATAGAAGTGCATGGTTGGAAGGTGTTAGAATAGAAGTGTTAAGAAAAATATTCTGATAGATCCTGCCATTTGTGTGCTGGAAATGATTCTCTTATTTCGATTGTTTTGACGTTCCCTTATTGGAAGCGGTGTGATACAGTTATGGATCGGCGATCTTTTATAGGAAAATTGACGGGCGCGACGCTTTCGGTTGCTGGTGCCATTGGTGGCGGATTGGCTATGGTGGCTGGCAGCGAGTCGTCTGCGTGTTTGCGGCCACCGGGTGCGTTGTTAGAAGAAGATTTTTTGGCAACGTGTATTCGATGCGGGCGGTGTGCCGATGCTTGTCCCAATCGATGTATTGTTGGGTTTACAGAAGATGCGGGTGCCGAACTCGATGTGAAACCGGGATTGGGACAGCGCAATACGCCGGTTATTTTTGCGCGCAAAAAAGCATGTATTTTGTGCAATGGCGCACCTGGTGAAGATTTATTGTGTACGGCAGCTTGTCCAACAGGTGCGCTTGTTAAGACGAAGAAAGACGCTGATGTTGTACAGGCTACAGTAAAGATGGGTAAGGCCGAAGTAGATACAACGCTGTGTTATTCATTTAATGGGGCTTCTTGTGGTGCTTGTGTGCGTGCCTGTCCTTTTGAAGGCACGGCATTGCGCGCTGGGTTGTGGGAGAAACCGTTGGTTGATCCTGAAGCGTGTATTGGATGCGGTCTTTGTGAACGTGCCTGTGTGCATTATCCACAGGCGATTCGTGTTCGTCCTGCTTGATTCTTAGATAGAAGAGTGATTATGGCTGAAGATACCACACCAAAAGATCGTGATACAGGTCGGCGAAATTTTTTTAAACGAGTCGGTAGATCTGTGGGGCAAGCTGCTTTAGGCGGTGGATTGTTGACGGGGCTTTTGCAGCTGAGAAAAAAACGAACGGCACCAATTGAAGCCAGAGGACGATTGGGGCTTTTGCGCCCACCAGGGGCAGTTGATGAGGCCGATTTTTTGGCCAAGTGTATTCGGTGTACAAGATGTTCAGACGCCTGTGAAGCGCAATGTATTTTGTTGTTTGGTCCAGAAGGTGGCAAGCACCAGAGTTCGCCTTATATTTTTTCCAATGAAAAGGGTTGTACGATGTGTTTGCAGTGTGGCGAAGCATGTCCTACGGGTGCACTTGTGCCACTTGCAGAACAAAGCGATGTAAAAATGGGAGTAGCAGTTGTAGATGAACGTCTTTGTGTTTCGCACAATGGTACGGGTGTTTGTGGTGCTTGTCATACGGTGTGTCCGCTTCGGAACAAAGCAATTGTGCAGGATTTTCGCAATGCACCCCTTGTCGACCCTGACTTCTGTACGGGATGTGGTTTGTGTGAGGAAATATGTATCGTACGTGACCGACGCGCGATTCAGGTAAAAACGGATCGCGCTTGGGATGAGGAGGTGGGCGTGTGATTTGGCAACCAAAAGGGTTACAGGGCATTCGTCGAACGGTTCAGTTTTTGGTAATTGTAATGATGATCACCATCCCAACCCTGTCGCGATATACCAATTATTTGGGTGCTCGCGAGTTGGATAAAAGCTTAGAGCGATGGGACGGCACATTGCAGGGTGAGGTGTTAGGTGGCCTGGATGCTGTGTTGCGTGCTTTGCCTGGCGGCGAGAAAGAACGTGTTGGACGTATGGTGCGCAATCGCACTCAGGTTTTAGAATATGCACAGTCGGTGCGTGGGGGGCCATGGTCTGTTCAAATAGGTCCTGTGTCCATGACTGATCCTTTGGCCGGTGCCGAAAGTATTATGGCGAGTAAGCAGTTGGTCTGGGTCTTACTTATCAGTTTATTCATTCCTATTATAGGAACGGTTTTGTTCGGGCGTATTTTTTGTTCTTGGGTTTGCCCGATGGGCTTGTTGCTGGAGTTTACTGATAAGCTACGGAACTTACTGCGTTTTCTAGAAATAAGACCCCATAATTTGCATTTCTCTCGTTCTATAAAATACGTTCTGTTGGGGGTGGGATTGGCTCTTACTGTGATGATGTCCATGCCCATATTGGGTTACATCTATCCGCCTGCAATTATTGGCCGCGAAGCCCATGATCTTGTTTTTGGCATCTTTGATCGCATAGAAGAAGGCCGATCTGGTTTTTGGATGGGTGGTTTGACGTGGATGAGTCTGATCATATTGGGTATTGCATTGTTTGAAGTGACGGTATCGCGTCGGTGGTGGTGCCGTTATGTATGCCCTGGTGGTGGACTCTATAGTTTGTTGGGCAAGATACGAGTGACACGCGTCAAACGTGTGGCAGATAAATGTACATTGTGCGGTGATTGTGTGGTGGTTTGTCCTATGGGATTGGTGCCCATGCAAGATGTGATGGGTGTTGAATGTGACAATTGTGGATTGTGTGTGTCCAGTTGCAATGACGATGCATTAGGGTATTCAATTTCACTGAAAGACGAACCCTTCGTGTCATCTGTAGGTACAAATAAGACGGACAAAGAAGGTGTGGTGCAAAGTGCTTAAGGGGCGAGGTTGCAATATGCTACGTCTGACATATCGGATGCTGAGAGATGTGTGCAAAGCAAGGAATGGCTTTTGTATATACAATGCTCAATTGGGTGATATATGCAGGTCTGCTAACCTTTCACTGATTGGAAAGAAATGGGTGCTTTGTTTGATGCTCATCGCATTTCCTATCAATGTGTGCGCACACCATATTTTGGGCATTCCCCACTACGCATATGATGAGCAATACCCGCAAACACCCGTGCTGACGTATCGGTTGGAAGCGGGGCCTTATGAAGTGCGGATGACGGGTTATCCAGGCAAGCCAACACCGGGCGAAAGGTGCACATTGCATGTCTATTTGAGCCGGATGGACGATGGTGCATTGTTTGAGGGGTCGGTAAAGATGACCGTGATACAGGATCGATTGATCGGTGAAGATCGGGTTGTGTATGGTCCCGCACTGGCGGAAATTGAAGAGCGATTGTTTAAGTTTCATCCCACGTTTCCTGATGAAGCGAATTATCTGATACGCATTGAATTTGAGGTAGAAGATGTGCCGTGGATTGTAGATCTGCCAATGGTGGCTGGTGAACCGGGTTCGCCTTGGACGGTTTTGGGCAGTACGGTTTTTGGGTTGGTTGCATTTGTTGTTGTGATTCGGGCTATTCGGATTAAACGCCAGCGTCGAGTGAGCAGCTTGGTAAGGAGGGCTGCAGTATGAAAGGCAGAGTGGCACTCTTTTTTCCCTATGTTTGCGCACTGTTGGTCATTGCCACACTTGTGTGGCGAAATTGGGATACGTCGTTTGTGGTACATAAAGATCCCGTTTGTCACATGGAGGTTGGCGAAGATTTGGTAGCCCGCTTTGAGGGGCAGTCTCATTTTTTTTGTACTGAACACTGTCGTGAATTGTTTCGGAAGAACCCCGGTGCTTATTTGGTGGTCGCAAGTTCCGCATCGGGTACGCATACTATGCTGGGGTTACCTAATTGGTTGTACTATGGCAGTGTGGGTGTCATTCTGATACTCTCATTTGGTGTTTTTGAGAAAAGCCGTTACAACGCAACTGCTTCAGGTTTGCGATTTGACTTGTTGCAGTTTCCTAGGCTGCGGCGATTGCTTTTGCATTCGATGACAAGGTTTGGTGTTCACGCTTTTTCAGTTGGTTTGTTTGTGCTGATTCTTGGTGCCGGGTTGTTTGGCAATCAGTTGCCATCGAAGAATATTGCGCCGCTGTTGACGTGGACTATCTGGTGGGGTGGGTTGATCGTTCTCATTTTGTATGCGGGCAAAGCTTGGTGTTATGTGTGTCCTTGGGACGCGATTGCAGGTTGGGCAGAAGGTTTGCGGTTTTGGGGGCGCAAGGGGGAAGGGTTGAGTTTACAGATCAAGTGGCCAAAGTTTATGCGTAACATTTGGCCCGCAACCATTTTGTTTATTGGGCTCACTTGGGTTGAGATTGGTTTTGGGGTGACTATGCAACCAAGAGCAACAGCTTGGCTTGCTCTTGGCATGGTGGCCATGGCATTTGTATCGGCATTTGTGTTTGATCGAAAGTCTTTTTGTCGTTATGGCTGTTTGGTCGGTCGGGTGAGTGGGCTTTATGCGTTATTTTCTCCAATAGAAGTTCGTGCAAGAGACAAAGATGTGTGTCGGTCATGTAAGACCCATTCGTGTTATAAGGGCAATGAGCAAGGTGAACCCTGCCCTACATTTCAATATTTGGGTACCATGGATAGCAGTACTTATTGTATTTCGTGTATGGAATGTTTGAAGTCGTGTGAGCAAGAAAACGTGTCTTTGAACTTGCGGCCTTGGGGTGAAGATTTGACAAAAACTTTTCGCCCAAGAAGTGACGAAGCGTATCTTGCTTTGGTGTTGTTGACTTTAACTGGGTTTCATGGTCTGACCATGACGGGCTTGTGGCGAGAAATGCTTATGGCTATTCAGATGACATTGGGTATCGGTGAAACATTTGCATTTACCTTGGGCATGCTTGGTTTTATGGTTGCCCCTGTTGTTGCTTATGCGGGGTTGGTTGGTGTATCTTGGTTCAGTGGTGGTGAGCAGTCTGTGACATATCGAGATTATTTTATTCGGTATGCCTATGCCTTGTTACCTATTGCGCTGTTTTATCATTTGGCACACAACAGCGAGCATCTGTTGATGGAAGGGCAAAAGATTGTTGCGTTGGTATCCGATCCTTTTGGGTGGGAATGGAATTTGTTTGGCACCGCGAATTGGACATTGCCGCCCCTGATAGATCTGCCCACCCTTTGGGCGGTTCAAGTGTGCTTAGTTGTGATCGGCCACATTTATAGCTTATGGATTGCGCGACACACTGCTTTGGCTTTTTTTCCCGATTCAAAGGCAGCCTTGCGTAGCCAGTTGCCCATGCTGGTGGCGATGATTTTATTTAGCACCGTGAGTTTGTGGTTATTGAAGCAACCTATGGAAATGCGCACGTCTGCGATGTAACAATGGTGTTGTGGTAAAAAAAACAGCCCGCTCTCATTTTAAATGAGAGCGGGCTGTTTTTTGTGTATGCTTATAATCGTTTAGGCAAGGTGGCGAGAGAGTACATTGGCCAATGAGGTTTTGTATGTTTTTTGGAGATGCTCATTTAACGTACGAATTTGGCGTAAAGGATCAAAGAGTGCATCTGAACCATCTTTGCCCACATGGGGAATGTTGGCAATAGGTTGCCCTGCTAGGTCTCGCCCCCACCAAAGTCTATAGTGCTGTGATAAGGTCGGCCGAATGTGGAATTCGGGATGAGGAAAGAATTTGCCTCGGCCTTCTTGGAAATCTAATAGGGTTTCAAAAGTATGCGCTCTTAAAGAAATGCCGGGACTTGTATAAGATAGGGTATGTGTTAGACCCTGAAGTGTGGCATGGGGTATAATGAGTTCGATGTGAGACAGATTTTTGAATCGTGTTTGAACGTAGTTGATGAGTTCGACTAAATCTTGGCCTTGGATAAGGCCTGTGCCAATAACGGCCAGTTCAACACGTTCTCTCTGTGCACCTGTCATGATGTTATTGGGGCTGTGATAAATTGTATCTGTTGTGTCTGTTTGATACTCAATGGGCAGTTCTAGACAGGTATAACCACAGGTGGTTTTGACTGTGCGAGACAGATCGAATTGTTTGCCTTCTCGAAAAACTGGCAAAAGTGCGATTTTTTCTTCTAACGTATTTTTTAGCGTCGCATTGAGTTCGGCCGTATTGAATATGTCCAAGATGCCTTTTATGATATGTTTGGCACGCTCAACACCTAAAAGAAGTGTGCCGGGAGCTTCAATGGTTTGTGTGGTTAGAGTTGCTGGTAGGCCCACAAGGCGTCGCCAGTCGTCGTTTATTTCGAGTGGGTGCAAATAGGTTAATGCCGCAGTGGCATCACTATGACGACTGATAATAGGCAAGATACGCCCATTGTCCAATTCGATTTGGCCTGGACGATAAACACCCATGTCATCCGAAATGGAAGGCCTCATTTTTAATGTGGCCCTTTGATCAGGGGTTTGAAATGTGTATGTAAAAGGTTTCATGAAATTTGCTTTCAGCAGTTTGCTTTCAACCAGCCGCATCATGTATGAGCTGACAGTTAACAGCAAACTGCTGTTGTATTGTATGTTAACCTTCTAATCCTTCAATAATGCCTTTTAAATAACCAATGCTGCGCGATGCAATGGTCTGTGGGTCGGGTTTAAAGTTAAAGACTTCAACAGAAACATAGCCATCATAGTGGCGATCTCTAAGTGCTTGGAGAATGGATGCGTATTTCAAGTCTCCAAACCCAGGCCCACGTAAATTGGGGTCGTTGACATGCACGTGTCGCATGGCCTTGCCCGCTTCGGCAATAACATCTACGTGAGGCTTGTCTTCTGCAACCGCCGCTTTGGCATCGACCATGGTTTGGAAATTGGGGTGCCCCACATCGGCAATCATTTTTTTGGCTTCTGCTATGTTGTTGATGATGTTGGTTTCTTTAGGTGTGAGGGCTTCGATACAATAGGTGACATTGTTTTTCTTCATTTCTTGGGTGCAACCCGCAAAGACATCAACGGCATATTTCCAACATTCATCCCTGTCCCACCCTTTTTGGACATTGCGCTGGGCTGGGGATCCGTGGATCATCACGCCGCCACCAAGGTCGCCACAAAAGTTGATAAGGGCTTTGATATAGTCTTGGGTTTTTTGACGAATCGATTTGTCTGGATGTGTGAGATACAGACCTTTGGGGCTGGCAAGTAACCAGTGTAAACCAACAATCTCGACGCCTGCTTTTTCGGCCGCTTTACGGATGCTGCTGCGGCGCTTGGCTGATATGCGGTTGACACTTTCTGCTAAGGTAAATGGCGCAATCTCAACCCCATCACAACCAATTTCTGCGGCATAGTTAAATACTTTTTCGATTTTCCAACCTTCAAAAAATTCATTACAAACGGCGAGTTTCATGAAAATTCCTTTCTGAAAATCCAATAGAATGACCACTTTCTGCTGGGCATAATATAGCGACAGAAACATTCTTCGGCAAGTTTTGGACAGATTTGAAGGCTTTGGTAGCTGCTTGATGGATGTTTATTGTCATGATGATGAGATAGAATATTGGATCTACTTTAAAAAAAAGAGTGGAAATTATAATGAAATCACGGCTTTAGGTTGGGTATGGATCACTCAAAAACGCTTGACAGGGTGTTTGTTTTTCGCTACCATAAACGAACTTAAACTCTGAATTTTATTGCTTAGGAGCGATTTTGTTATGGCGCAAGAACCTGAAGCCGCAGCAACGCCCGTAGAGCGGGATGAAAATGATTTTATTATTTCGGTGGAAGATGTTTGGAAAACATACCGCATGGGCGATGAAGAAGTGCACGCGCTTCGGGGCGTGACTTTGAAAGTGATCCGTGGTGAATATTTGTCTATTATGGGTCCTTCTGGATCGGGCAAAACGACCATGTTTAATATGGTCGGTGCTTTGGATACGCCATCTAAGGGCAAGGTGTTGGTGAACGGTGCCAATATGAGCGAGTTGAGCCAAGCACAAATTGCTTATTTGCGTTGTCACAGTGTGGGTTATATTTTCCAATCCTTTAATCTTATTCCTGTGATGACGGCTTTGGAAAATGTCTCATTGCCAATGGTATTTTCAGGTATGCCACGGAAAGAATACGAAGAAAAAGCGGCTGCAAAATTGGCATTGGTTGGTTTGGGTGAACGTTTACACCACAAACCCCTTGAATTATCAGGTGGTCAGATGCAGCGTGTGGCAATTGCACGTGCCATGGCCAACGACCCCGAATTGATTTTGGCAGACGAACCCACAGGAAACTTAGATCTAAAGACCGGTCAAGAAATTATTGAGTTGATGTTGAAGATGCAGGCCGAAAGTGGTGTGACGATTGTGACCAATACACACGATCATAAGATGTTGGGTGTTTCTGACCGCGTAGTCGATTTGCGCGATGGAACCGTAGAAAAGATTCGTCGGCGCGATGAAATTAATATTAAAGAAGGTCATATCGAAGGTTTCGACCCTACGGCAGAATAAGAGTGGACAATTACCAGTTTACAAAAAAGCCGCTGATCGATTAAGATCAGCGGCTTTTTTGTGTTTGATAAGCTATGCGTGATAATTATTGAGGTGTATCAATGAAACGGACGGTCACGCGGGCTTCGGTTATCTGGCTGGTGAATGATACTATGGAATCTGTGATAATTCTTGTGAGACGTGCTGGATATCTTGTTCTACCTTTTGAAACAATATGTTCAGTAGGTCATGAACTTGGGGTTGGGTTTGTTGATCGAGCTTGTCTTTGTGCATTCTATTATAAAATCCGATGAGAACACGACCTATGATGTTTCTTTCTTGATCGTTGGCTGTGGCAAGATATTGATTGGTGATGTCGAGGGTTTGGCGAATGCTGGTGAGTTCATCTAATCTGCCTGTTAAGTGTGTTCTGTGTGTTTCGATGTAAGTTGCTTGCAAAACCGTGGGCAAGTGCTTGATCGTCTCTATTGGGCTTAGGTTTTGGCCCAATTGGCCGCCCGTGTCACTGGTAAGACCATCTTGTTGCTGCGATGGGTTGGTTGTTGCGCCAGCGCCTTGTAAGGTTACTGCATTGTTGAGTGCAAATTGCACAGTTTGGCCGTTGATGCCAAAAGAACCTTGTGTGAGCTCAATGGTGCCACCAGCTCCAAAGCCTTGAGTGGTTTCAACGATGATTTTGCCTAAAGAACCGCTATCATGTGCACTTTTGCCACCCAAAAACCCCGCACTGATTTTAACGCCGTTGGGGGTTGGGGCTGGGGGTAAGGTAATTGCCGATGCCATCAAACCGCCTTTTTCGTAGCCTTTAAATATGAAAAGTTGGCTGTCAAATTGGATGGCGACTTCAAATCCTGCAATATCTTGTGCACCTTGTTTGGCAATGAGCTCAATTTCGATGATGTCACCTGGTTGCGCCTGTTTGCTGGTTAAGGCTTGATCACCATCATTTGGGTCAAGATCTAATACGATGTTGGCTGATGCTGCGGTACTAATAGCCATTACCAAGACCGCCGCTAAGAACATTTTGGTGTAAATAGTTTTTGGCATGCATATCTCCATTGTTTTGTTGTTCTGTGGCATATTCACCTTTTGTCATACGAACAAAAGTGAAATGGGTTTTGATTTATAGGTTGAATATTGGTTTGAATGTAACACAAGGCAAGTAGAAAAAGCGGTGACGACAGTCACCTTTCTCAATTATATTTTAATTTATATGGCCAATTTGGTGATGTATGTCACCAAATTGGCCATATAAATTAAAATAAACAAAAAAGGCATATAAGATCACAAGTGATCTTATATGCCAAAAAAAAACGGGACAGATGGTGGCTCCCACTGGAATTGAACCAGTGACACAAGGCTTTTCAGGCCTCTGCTCTACCGACTGAGCTAGGGAGCCAGACATTTGTCCCGCTGTTAATCAGACACCATCTGATTGACAGAAAACAAATTTAACAAATTGAACTGTGGGTGTCAAGTTTCATGATATTCTATCCTTAAAAAAAATGAATATTATTTTTTAAGTTATCGATTTTTAGGTTTGTCTTAAGGAGATAGATACGATCATGCACGTTGGGTTTACATATCGAAAATATTCGATATGTAAACGCGATAAATCTATGTGTTTTAATTGGAGTAAGTCAGTTTTTACCCTATAAAATCATTTGACAAAAGACAAGGTGAAAAGTATAATCAGTTTTCTAACTGGGCTTGCTTTCTTCTTAGACGGATCAAAGCATAAATTATACTACAGCTCCGTGATTTTATTTGGATCTTAATTGTTCTCGTCCCACCTCGTTTATACTTGTTCTGTCTTATATATACTTTAGGTGATTGCTCATGGCTATTGATGTTCAGCACAACGAAGCCGCTGCAGTAGAACCGGAACCTGCAGTCACTTTGCGTGCTGTTATTCTGGGTTTGTTTTTGGTTGTTGCATTGGATGTGCTGGCCATATATGTGCGTTATGTCTTTCATGGGTCTCTCATGACATATAGCCACATCCCAATGGCCATGTTGATGGTGTTGATGTTGATGTTGCTTTCTTTGGCGGTTGTTGCACGTGCAACTGGGTGGACATTGTCTACGGGTGAGTGGCACGCGATTTTGGCTATGGGCGTTGTTGGTGCCGCATTGCCTTGTTTTGGTCATGTGGGGTATCTGATTGGTTATATCTCTGCGCCTTATTATTTTGCAACAGAAGAGAATGCGTGGGTCAAACATTTGCACCCTCATTTGCCCGATTGGTTGATTCCGAGCAATGAAAGCAATGCCATTGCTTGGTACTATGAAGGCTTGCCACGCGGTGCAGATATTCCGTGGGATGTGTGGGTGTTGCCTTTGTTTTGGTGGATGACGGTTCTGGTGGCTGCATTTGTTTTGTTGGCCTGTGTGGCTGCCATTTTTAGAAAACAATGGGTGCAAAACGAAAGATTGGTTTTCCCCGCTATGGCGCCTCTTATTGATCTGGCGTCTGGACCTGGTGATGGTAAAGGATGGTTGCCTGAGTTTACACGAAATCGACTGTTTTGGATTGGTTTTGCAATTGCATTTGGTGTATTGGCTTGGAATTGCATCAACTATGCTTTGCCAGGATTTCCTCGATTTCCAATATACCGATCCCGATGGTATTGGATTGACCGGCAGATGCCTCCGATTCGAGGTTATTTTGGCATTTTTACGGTCTTCTTTTCATATTTTGCCAGCTTGGACGTGTTGTTTAGCCTTTGGTTTTTCGACCTGTTGTTTATCATCGAAGGTGGGTGGCTCAACAAGTTGGGGTATAAAGCAATATCACCTTACTATTATACGGGTGTTTATGCATGGCAGACCAAAGGTGCATTCTACGTTCTCATTTTTTCTACCTTTTGGGTGGCTAGGCGACATCTTAGAGATGTGGTGATGAAGGCCTTAGGCAAAGATGACAGCGTAGATGACAGTGGCGAGTTGATGTCTTATCGTGCGGCTTGTATGGGGGTGTTGGCGAGCATTGCTTATTTGTTTGTGTGGCTGGTTCAAATGAATTTTGATCCCCTACAAGGTTTTTTGTTGTTGATCTCTGTTGTGCTCGTCTATGTTGGTATGGCTAAAATTTTAGCCGATACGGGGTTGCCTTTTACCAATGTGCCAAGTGGCCCTTGGGGAATGGTAGCACCGTTTTTTGGTCGGCGCAATATTTCACTTTCCACAGAGGTTGCTTATCGGTTTTCATCATTAATTACAAGCCATTTTAAAGGGTTGTTTTTGCCCGCATTGTCGCATGCTGGCCGTGTTTCAGAAGGTGTGCCAGGAAATCAACGACGGCGATTGATGGGGGCAATTGCGCTGGCATTTATTGTGAGTTGGGTTGTGAGCGTGTGGTTGACGGTCAATTTGGGTTATCAAGAAGGGGCTTACAATTTTAACAGTTGGGAAATTACGCGTGCTGCAGAGCGCAGTTTCAAGAGCACCGTTGAAGCGATTAAAAAACCCAATGAACCGCCGTTTTACGAAAAGAACCCAGAAGAGTTGGGTTTCTTCGGGTTTGGTGGTTTGGTAATGGCGGGTTTGATTTATATGCGATATCGATTTGTTTGGTGGCCGTTACATCCCGTGGGGATGGCCATTTCGGGATCTTATCTTGCGCGTCGAACGAGTTTTACAATCTTTTTGGCCTGGTTGATTAAGTTTGTCATGCTAAAAGTGGGTGGGGCAAATGTGTACAGGCAATCACGACCCTTATTTATAGGCCTGTTGGTGGGGTACATTTTGGGTGTGATTTTGTCTACGGGTATTGATATGATTTGGTTCCCCGAACGCGGACACTCTATACATCGATATGGGTAACTTGTCGATATCGTTGGTGGATGGCGTATACCAAGTAGCGGTGTATTCGGTAAACATTTGAATGGTGATATGTTTAAGTGGGGAAAACTGATTTTGGAGCGTGAATTCTGATGAAATCGTATCGTCACATAGGTTTGACTGCATTAATAGGTTTGGCTGCTGTTTTTATGTTGTTGATGGTGGTTGGCCCTGAGCGTGTGAATCCATGGTTGAGTGATATGCTGGGTTTGCAAACACCTGTTCCTGTGACAGAACCGCTTGTGCCAGAGGCAGAAGCGGTGAGTTTTCGGGTTATGGATGCTGTCACCGAAGATAATGTTCGCAAGTTGATGCATCAATTTACACAGAACGGCTCGCGCGCTGTAGGCTATCCCGTGCATGATGTGGCAGCAACATTTATTGAATCAGAGTTTCGACGTTTGGGTCTGGAAGATGTTGAGACAGAATCTTTTGGTGTGGCAACGCCTATTGATAAAGGTGGGCGCCTGACTTTAACGGATACGGATGAAGCGTTTGCGTTGCATAGTGTTTGGCCCAATTTGATCAAGACCTCAACGGTTCCTCGCAACGGTGTGACGGCACATTTGATCTATGGCGAAGATGGTGAGTTTGCCGACTTTGATGGGCTGGATGTTGAAGGTTCTATAGTGTTGATGGACTTTAATTCTTGGAATCATTGGTTGAATGCCGCAATGTTGGGTGCCACACAAATAATTTTTATCGAACCCGATTCGACATTTACCGCACAGGCTGAGCAGAAGTTTTTGCAAGTGCCCAATAGTGTAGAACGATTTTGGATAGATAAAGCCAGTGGCGAAAAACTCAAGGGGTTGCTGGCCGATCGCAAACAAATGAATGTGCATTTGACTGGCCGGATGGATTGGGAGAAGCCAGAAGCTTCTAATGTGTTGGGTTGGGTTCGGGGGACAGACCCTGTTTTGCGTGAAAAAATTGTTGTGATTAATGCCTATTATGATGCGATGTCGGTTGTGCCTGCACTTGCTCCTGGTGCCGAAATGGCTTGTGGCATTGTGGGGTTGATGGAGCTTGCGACTTATTTTTCAAAATACCCACCAAAACACACGATACTGTTTTTGGCTTCCTCTGGGCACCATTTGGGTTTTCGGGGTATTTGTGATTTTTTGGGGCGGCATTCTCGAAAAGAAAAGCATTTTGCTGAATTGATGACTGAGCCGATTGATATTCCATTGATTATTTCGCTAGACCTGACAAGCCAGACCGATGAAGTGGGCGTGTGGAACAGTACACGGAATTTTTATTATAAGCGTTTCTTTACGCCCTTTGGTAAATCCTTTGTTCGATATTCAAAAGCAATTGCCGAATATTTCGGTTTGGACCCGGCAGATGCTTTGGTAGACGGTATTAATCCTAAGGGTGGTATGAACTGGGATATGTATATACCGGGAAAAAATCTGAAAACAGATGGCGAAGTCATTTTGGAGGCTGGCACACCCGCGTTGTCGTTGATTACTGTGAATGATGCACGTTTCCGCGTTGATACACCATTAGACAAGCCCGAATATGTAAATTACCGCAACTTGACGGGGCAAATTCGGACCATTGCAGGCGTGTTGGATTTGGGAATGAATGCTGCAAATTTTATTCCTGATTATCAATTGGAACCCGATGATCGGATGCGTGGTCTCAAAGGGTTTGTTCGTACGTTTCCACGAAAGAGCATTACACCCGATCGACCCAGACCTGGGGCTGTGGCTTCTTTGCGTATGGGTATTGATAAGTCTGTGAAGGGTGTGCGCCGAATCTATTTTGATGTGGCCGATGAAAAAGGCGAGTTTTATATGCCGGGTATTGCCGAACGCCGGGTTGATGTCAAAGCATTTTATTTAGACCCTGAAAGCGGTGAGATTACGTATGCGCCAAATCATGGACGTCAGGCACGAATTTACCGCGGTGAATTTGACATGGACTGGTGGATTTCCAAACGCACGCGCATCTTATTTCCATGTATCGCTACCGATTTTTACGACACGGTTGATCCGCGGTATTTAACAAAGTTGTCCAGCATTAGTGTGTATGGACCAGGTAATACGGCACCGCAGGAATATGGTTATGCGATTGGTTTTGGCCCCGATGAACCTGTAGGGACTATTTTTACAACACCCGGCGAGAGAATTAAAGTTGCCATGCGGTCTGGGTCTATTGGTGTTCGGTATTTGTTGCTCAATTCTAAGGGTGCCGATAATGAAGAAATGGCCCGAGGAGAAGGGTTTGAAACCTTGGTCCAAGGGGCATTTCTCCGCACGTCTTATCAGGCGGCAAATGATATGTGGCACTTAAATGAGTCACGCATTAAAGAACTCAAGTCATTTTCTATTGAAAATCAGCGCTTAGACCAATTGCATGTACAAGCAAAGTTGCATCTTGACCTGGCCGAGCAGGCCATGCAAGACAAACGTTGGGGTGATTTTATTAAGCACACGCGTGCGGGTATGGGCATTGAATCACGCGCCTATCCCGACGTAAAAGACACACAGAACGATGTGGTTCGCGGTATTATTTTCTTCATGGTTTTGGTGATTCCCTGCGCCTACTTTGTTGAGCGGTTGGTTTTTACTTTTGCGGATATACGGTTTCAGATCCTTGGATTTGGGGGCGTATTTTTTGTGATATGGATGTTTTTGTCGCAAGTGCATCCTGCATTTCAGTTGTCAAGCCCGATCGTGATCTTGTTGGCATTCGTCATTTTTGCATTGGCGATTTTTGTTATTTCTATTGTGGCTGGGCGATTTAATGAAAATATTCGACGGTTGCGAAATTCAGAGGTCTTATTACACGATACGGATGTGGGGCGTGTGAGCGCATCAGTGGCTGCGTTTCAATTGGGCATTGCCAATATGAAGCGTCGCAAACTGCGTACGTGGCTTACTTTTGTGACTTTGGTTTTGCTTACCTTCACGGTGCTGTCATTTACGTCCATTAAGTCTTCGTTGCAGTTCCACCAATTGCCATTAGATACAGAAGGCCAATACCCTGGTATGCTGATTCGCAGCAAGTTTTGGGGAGCATTGGAAGAGTCTGCATATGACTATGCGCGGGTGAGCTTCGGTGATGTGGGTGTGATTGCGCCTCGCAGTTGGTACATTACACGTGACAAGAAAAAAACACCGATTGAAACAAAAGAGAAATCGACCAAGGTGCTCGGGATTTTAGGCGTTACATCTGCAGAAGCTCAAGTGACACAAATCGATACATTGCTGAGTGCTGGGCGGTGGTTTAAGAAGGATGAGTTGGCCTGTATTTTACCGGGTAAAATGGCGAACCTGTTGGGCGTGACAGCCGATGATGTGGGTAAAAAGCATGTACGTTTGTTTGGTAAACAGCTTAGGGTGATTGGGTTGATTGATGCCGAAAAGATGCGCAACCATCCCGATTTGGATGGTGAAATTTTAAGCCCAGCTGATTTTAAGCTAACGGATGATGAAGCCATCTCGCGCATGAGTCAGCAAGAGTCACGAGAGAAGCAAGGTTTGGAACAGCCTGAAGTAGAAGTGATGCCTTTTGAGCATTTAGATCCCGATGATATTGCAATCATTCCATATCAAATATTGCGTGATGTCGGCAGTCCTTTGCAATCGGTGGCCATAAGGTTTCATGACAGCAGTACGGTTGAAGCACAGGTAAAAGATTATTTGTCGCGCTTGTCGGTGGTTTTATTCGCTGGTATTCCTTCGGCAGATGGCACGTTGAAGGTTTCTGTGTACAGTTCTTTGGGTAATACTTCTTTACAAGGTTTGGCAAATCTATTTGTCCCTATTTTGGTTGCCGCACTCATTGTGCTTAACACCATGATGGGGTCTGTTTATGAGCGATTTAGAGAAATTGGAATTTATTCTTCGGTTGGATTGGCTCCCGTTCATATTGCATTTCTGTTTATTGCCGAAGCTTGTGTGTATGCGGTCTTGGGAACTGTTTCGGGGTATCTGGTTGGGCAAGCTGTGGCCAAAATTTTGTTGTGGCAAGGTTGGCTGAGTGGGTTTACATTGAACTATTCGGCCCTTTCTACTGTGATTTCGTCGGTGTTGGTGATGGCGGTGGTGATGTTGTCATCTATTTATCCTGCCCGGCAAGCTTCTATGATGGCTGTGCCCGATGTGACACGGCGGTGGAAATTGCCCGATCCCGATGGGGATCACTGGCATTTTGAATTCCCATTTACGGTGGGTGGCAATGATGTTTTTGGGCTTTCGGTCTTTTTAGTCGATTACTTTGATTCGCACACTGGTGAGTCGATGGGGACCTTTTTTACCAATGGTGCCCAGTTAGGCTCTGTTGTGACAGAAAAAGGTCAAGGGTATACGATTGAGACCTCCGTTTGGTTGGCGCCTTATGATTTGGGGGTCAGTCAGAGTGTTTGTTTTGAAGCTGTGCCTTTGGGAGAACACAATATTTTCACAATGGCATTGACAATTGATCGGTTAAGTGGTGATGCAGCTTCTTGGCGACGTGTCAACCAAGGGTTTATGAATGCCCTGCGTAAGCAGTTTTTGATTTGGCGCACTGTTGAGCCGCCTGACAGAGCAAGGTATACTGAAAAAGGCATGAAAATGTTGGAAGAGAGAGAAGTTGAAACAGTGTAAGAAAGAAAAAGAAGAGCATAGCCAACATTGTTTTTAGGTTTTATTGCGTTGTTCTTTTTTCGTTTATTGATTTTATTATTTTGACTTGTGGCTAATTTTTGTGGTTTGAATAGAAGGGTGAATGGAAAAAATAAATGTCATTATTAGATCGCATACGCAAAAATAAAAAAGAGACCCAGTATCAAGAGATTGAGGAGTATCGCGATCTTTTAGAGACGCCCAAAGAATTTGAAGATGGTTTTAATCTTAAAACCATTGTGGGTGCTTTGTTCGTCTCTATTATTATGGTGCCTGGAAATATTTACTTGGAACTGATGATTGGGGGATCTATTGGGGCTGCTGCCCAGTGGGTGACCATCATTTTGTTTATTGAGCTCGCAAAGCGATCCTTTACGACGCTCAAACGCCAAGAAATCTATTTGCTGTATTATGTGACCAGTGCATTGATTAACCGAGAGTCTGGTGCTTTTGAAGGTTTGCTTTGGCACCAATATTTTGTACAGTCTCCTGCAGTGGTTCAGTTTGGCATTCAGAATATGATGGAAAAGCTGTGGTGGTATGCGCCGCCTGCAAATTCTGAAGCTATTATAGAGCGTACCTTTTTTCATGCCGATTGGTTTTGGCCCATCACATTTTTGGTGCTGGGTATGATTATGGGGCGGATTGCTTGGTTTTCTGCCAGTTATGTGTTGTTCCGTATTACATCAGATTATGAAAAATTGCCGTTTCCGTTTGCAGCCATTAATGCACAAGGTGCAATGGCCTTGGCCGAAGAAAGCAGTGGTGAAGTGACGTGGAAATGGCGCGTGTTTTCAATTGGTGCAGTAATTGGTGTGGTGTGGGGGGCAATTTATGTGGCAGTGCCAGCTATTACGG